>JAFLCB010000007.1 GCA_017302795.1 Deltaproteobacteria bacterium
AGGTGTAGGTGTAGGTGTAGGTGTAGGTGTAGGTGTAGGTGTAGGTGTAGGTGTAGGTGTAGGTGTAGGTGTAGGTGTTGGTGTAGGTGTTGGTGTAGGTGTTGGTGTTGGTGTTGGTGTTGGTGTTGGTGTTGGTGTTGGTGTTGGTGTTGGTGTTGGTGTTGGTGTTGGTGTTGGTGTTGGTGTAGGTGTAGGTGTAGGTGTAGGTGTAGGTGTAGGTGTAGGTGTAGGTGTTGGTGTTGGTGTAGGTGTAGGTGTAGGTGTAGGTGTAGGTGTAGGTGTAGGTGTAGGTGTAGGTGTTGTGCCGGTTGAGGCTTCGCTCTGCAGCTCTGGCGCAGCTTCAAAATTCGGTTGCGTACATCCAGTTACGACTGAAAACAGAATGCCGATCGCACACATCGAAATTACTTTTGAAATCGCCAATGAAATCTTTTTGCCTAGGTACGCCATAGGTACATTGTCGGCATAGTATGCCTAAGAGGCGAGCATTCCGAGGTCTAGGGTCCATGTTTCACAGCAACCTAAGATCCGCCGTGGGTGAGGTTTTCCGGTGATATGTTGTGTTTCATAATCAATCTCAGGACCTTGATCGAGAGTCTTAGGTCTTGAGATGGTGACACAGTTTGTTCAAACCAGTCGAAAGCGATCCTTCACTGCGAAATCACCTTTGTCGGCAGTCACAGTGGTTACGTCCAAGTAGGGATCGTGTTCGAAAAACAAATAGGCATTTTCGCTGGCCGCACTTGATAGAAGCACCGACTTTTCTTCGATTAAATCTAGCGGGCGTAGGTCGTAACCCATCACCCAAGGTAGGCGAACATGGGAAGACGTGGGAATCACATCGCCGCAATAATACAGAGTGGTCATGCCGTCAGAAATTCGAACATACTGCTGACCGGTGGTATGTCCGTCTGAGGTACCAACCGAAATTCCCGGCAACAGATTTTCGACACTTCCATCTAACATATTCAATACACCGGCTTCCACTAACGGTTCAAAGTTCACTCCAAAATAGCTCGCTTTTTCACGACGATTTGGATTGCGAGCAGTTTCAAGATTTGTCCGCTGAACAAAATATTTCGCATTTTGGAATGTCGGAACAAGTTTCCCGGCGAGTGCGCATGTTGCAGAACCAGCGTGGTCAAAATGCAAATGGGTGAGGATCACGTGGGTGATGTCATCTGTCGTGAGACCATGTTTTTTCAATGATCCTTTTAATGACGTTGCACCCTGATCTACAGCGTACATTTCCGCGAATTTTGCGCCCGCTTTGTCGCCATACTTAGCGATAAAGTCCCCGCCGATTCCGCAATCAATCAGAATTCGATATTGATCTGATACCAATAATAAGGCGCGTGCTTCCATCGCAATCCGATTGCTTAAGTCACAGGGATTAGATTTTTCCCACAATACTTTTGGCACTGTTCCAAACATCGCTCCGCCATCGAGACCAAACATACCGGTTGGAACTGCGTGTACGCTGTAAGGACCAATTTTAAGTTTGAGGTCCTTGAGAGTTGCTTGATGCGGGTTAGGAAGATCGCGAAATGATATCATAACAATATCTCCGATACTTTACATAGACGTTAAGTAAGTCTCAATTTCAGAAGGATCTTCGCCTCGAAAGGCATTGGGATTAATTCCTATGACCCAGTCCCGGTAATGTTCATAAATGAGTTCAATCGGCGCTGGCGGATGCACTGGTCCGATATGGATTGTCAAAGGACCAGGCACCGCAAAAATCCGACCTTTTGGCCAAAGCTCGCCATTGCCCTCAAGATACAAAAACAAAAGCGGTGTCGTTGTCTTCTCGCTAAAAAGACTGACGCCGCGTTTAAACTGTCCGATGAACCCATCTTTAGAACGAGTACCTTCTGGAAAAATAATCAACCAAATAGCCTCAAGATTAGAAAGCAAATTGAGGCAAAGTTCGACGGCCTCTCCCTTTTTATCTTTCCGATCGATCGGGATCGCACCCAAACAGTGCTTTGAGAAAAAGGTAAAAAGAGGATTTGAAAAGAAATAATCTTTCGCTGCTGCTATGTAGAGATCCATCCAATAGCGAAATGGCACGGCGGCAGCAATCGATACGGCATCTAAGTGACTTGCATGGTTGCTAATGACAAGAAGCTTTGGATAATTTTTCCGAACCTCATGAAAGTCGCCAACGACTTTGAGGCGGATATAAAATTTGAAAAACCAGTATTTTAGAATGATTGACCAGAGCGTTCGAAAGACGAGGCTCACGAGGTCGAAGTGCCGCGTGAAAAGCGGCAGATGTTTTAAGTAGCCCGGAAGTCTGGTCCATTGGTCGTTTTCATAGTCCCAGTCTCGCATCAGGGCACCACTGGCAAATGCTTTTGCGCTTCAAGGTACCACATTAAGTAGTAGAAAATCGGAGCAACAAAAATCAGGCGATCGATGACGGAAAGAAAGTCGCCGCGGCCGATAATGAAAACCCCGACGTCCTTGATGCCTAGATCTCGTCGAATGACCGAGAGGACAAGATCCCCTAGGCTTCCGCCAAAAACTGCCGCGATGCCAGAGGCAATCCAAAATTGCTCGGAGCGCTCGGGCAAGAGGTGACGAAAGCTAAACGCGAGTAAGATCGTAAGCGGTGCTGCGATAAAAAAGGCTTCCCAGTTTCTCCTGGGCGTAATGCGAGAGAACATTTTGTGGCTGCCAAAAAACCGTGAAATCGCAAGCGAGAGATTGTCGAACACTTCCGTTAGAATAGTAATGTAAATAGCCAAATAGGGGCCGCGATCAAGTTTTAAAATCCAACCCATGTGCAGAAACGACCACCCTAGAAGCATAAATGCCATAAGGGTGAGCGCCATGTACTGGATCATTTGCTTATGGGAATTTCGAACAATGGGAATCAGACAAACCGCGCCAAAAAAGATCATCGGCATCAGGTTGTAAAGTTCGCGGTTACCGACGTGAATCAGATATGCAAGCCCACAGACCCCTAGGTAGGACATCCAGACAAAATAAGATCGATGGTACATGCCGGTTAACTGAAAGAAGATTTTGAATGCCATGATCGTCACGATACCAAGACCGACAAGCGCCCAGGGTCCTGAGGCGCCCAGCAATACAAAAAGAATGGGTGTGGCCACCGACCAGCTAATCAGACTCGCCCAGCCCGCCTGCGTGTGGGTGTTTCGATTGCGAAAGAAGAAGAAAACGCCTGTCAAAGTCAGGAGGACACTCATGACGATTGTGAACGTCTGTACGTATATGGGTTCGTTCCAAATCTTCCACATAAATTAAAGTCTCTCGATTCCGTAGTCTTTCATTTTCTTATACATGCTAGATCGTGAAATTCCTATTTTCTCGGCGGCTATATCCAGATCTGGCCATCTCTGAACGGCCTCACGGATTACACCGGCCTCAAAACGTGCCGTCAGCTCGACCAGGCCAAGGCTGAGATCGATTTCCGATCGAAATTTTGGTGCGTCTGTGGATCCTGTCGGTAACGCTAACAGCACATCCTCTGCTCGTACAATTGGTAGCGGCGAGACTAGACAAACTTGTTCGCAAAGACGCTTTAGCTCGCGAACATTTCCGTTCCATTTGTGTTTTTCAAGAACCTCAATCGCGTCCTCGGTCAGCGTTTTATTGCGACGAGGTCGCTCGAGGCCTAAAAAATAGGTAGCGAGTTCTTTGATATCCTCAATTCGGTTCCGAAGAGCTGGAAGCTTTAGGCGTTTTCCGCTGACTCGCCACATGAGGTCTTCCCGAAAGTCGCCGTTCGCGACCATTTCCGCGAGATCGCGATTGGTGGCCGCAAGAACCCGGACCGATACTTTGGTGGTTTCACGTGCGCCGACCCTGCGAATTTCTCCGGATTCTAAAAATCTTAAAAGCTTCGCCTGATTGGCGGCTGGCAGGGCTTCGATTTCATCTAAGAAAAGGTCGCCACCATTGGCCGCCTCTGCAAGGCCGATTCTGTTTTGATCAGCCCCAGTGAAGGCGCCTTTGACATGACCAAACATCTCGCTTTCAAACACTGATTCGGGAATCGCGCCGAGATTGACTTGAATGTACGGGCGGCTGGCTTGTCCAGACTCTTGTCGATGGATCAACCACGCAGCGACTTCTTTTCCTGTTCCGGATTCACCTTCGATTAAAATCGGACCTCGTTCCGCTTTCAGAGCGGCGATCGATCGCAAAACTTCTTGGGAGGCTGCCGAGCTTCCAACCCACCGGGGTTCGTCGGGCCGAAAGCGGGAAGCTTCCTTTAAACGGGCAAGCGCTTCAATTTTATCTAAAGTTTGAAGAAATTCTTCTGCGCCAATGGGTTTAGCAAGAAACCGGGTAGCGCCGGAATCGAGTCCTAGCTCCATCAGATTTCTGTCAAGATCGCCGGACATCGCAACGAATTCGAGATGCGGGTTGAGCGACCTCAAATGTCTCAAAACCAACAGTCCCTCTGCTTTTTCGAGATTCCCAGTCAAATGCATATCGACAAAAACCGCTGTGATTCCGTCGAGCCGCGTGAGCGCCAATGCTGCTTCGGCCGTGCTGCAGGAAGAAATTGACCAATTTGAAGGCAGCGCTAGCCGAAGCGATGCCGAGACGAGGTCGTCATCGTCGACAATCAGAACGCGGCGAGTAACTTCATTCGTTGGTCGAGGCTTAACGGAATCAGAGTTGGCCATAATGACATTTTGTCCTTCGAGGTAGTACTCAGCCAAGGTTCACTATGTCATTATGGCCTCATGCGAAAAAAGTCGAAACTGCGTATTGTATTGTTAGAGGCGATCCACCCCGGTGCGAAATTCACCTTGGAAAGTGCTGGTTATGAAGTTGAACTGTTGCCAGATTCCCCCTCGGGAGCCGCACTCGATGCGGCGTTAGCTTCGGCGAACGTCGTTGGTATTCGGTCAAAAACGCAGCTGACTGCGGACGTCCTGAAGCGCCATCCTCAAATTGAGCTCATCGGCTGCTTTTGTATCGGCACCGACCAGGTTGATACCAAGCGCGCCGGAATCTTAGGAATTCCTGTTTTCAATGCGCCACATTCAAACACGCGAAGTGTCGCAGAACTTGTGATCGCTGAAATCGTGGCACTTTCGCGGCAACTTGGCGACCGCAACACGAATGCACATAAAGGCGTGTGGACGAAGTCGGCTGATGGTGCCCATGAGGTGCGCGGCAAAACATTGGGGATTGTCGGTTACGGGCACATTGGCAGCCAAGTGAGTGTGTTGGCGGAGGCCTTCGGTATGAAGGTTTTGTTTTATGACGTCGTCAAAAAACTCCCGCTTGGCAATTCTCAAGCTGCTAACAAGCTGATCGATCTGCTGAAGGTTTCTGATTTTGTGAGCCTCCATGTTCCCGATACAAATCAAACCAAGGGCATGATTGGCGAAAAAGAAATCGGTGCGATGAAAGACGGCGCAGCACTTATTAATGCCAGCCGGGGGACAGTCGTTGATATTGACGTTTTGGCGAAGGCAATTAGGTCCGGAGCACTTTCCGGTGCGGCGATTGACGTTTTTCCCGACGAGCCTGCCAACAATAAACAAAAGTTTGTCAGCCCTTTGCAGGGCCTTCCAAATGTGATTCTCACTCCGCATATTGGCGGAAGCACGCTTGAGGCTCAAGAATCGATTGGATTAGAAGTCGCGCAGAGTTTTATTTCCTTTTTGACCAGAGGAACTACGACGGGGGCCGTAAACTTTCCGACCATTGATCTCGCCATGGTCCACGAAGGTGCGCACAGAATAATTAACGTTCATAAAAATGTGCCGGGAGTCTTAGGCGAAATTAACTCAATTATTTCTGATCACGGAGCGAACATCCTCGCGCAAGGCCTCGCAACGGATAGCGCCGTCGGCTATCTCATTACAGACGTGTCGGGAGCCAAAGGGGATCAGTTGGTTGCTGATGTCTCTAATTTGAAGACCAGCCTTAGGACTAGGCTTTTGGTTTAGTGGGTGGCATACCGTCTGACTTCAAATGAAGTTGCAAGGCGACGAGGCGTTTTCGACGTTCTGATATCAGTTTATCGATACGGTCGAGAGCACTAGCAAGTTTTGTCAGCTTGCGGTCCTGGGACTCAGAAAGAGTCAGTTTCTGCCGAACGGTTTCCTCTCGATAGGCATCTACCAGTCCTCCTGCGATGGCTAGAGGATTTGCGAGGTCGTGAAGAAATTCACGATCCTCTTGGGTCAGCGATGCAAAATCTAGATTTTCAATATCGATAATTTTATCGGACATAGACCTTGAATTCTTCTCGCTATATTGGCAAGAAGCAACTGTCTCAATTCGAATCATTGAAGTGGGTCGAACGCTCAACCATTTCATAGAAATATCCGATAGAAATACGATGGTAGAACTCCTCATTGTCGAGGATGAAGAAGAGATTCTTGATCTTCTTTTAACAATTTTAGGCGACCTCCGTGTTTCGGTGGATGGGGTTGCCCGTGCTGTGCGGCTGACTCCAGCCCGCAATGGCAAACAGGCTTTAGACCTCATTTTGAAAAATTGGTACGATGCTATTCTTTCGGACATCCACATGCCGGTCATGGACGGGCTCGACTTACTCGCAAACCTGCGCGGGCTCGGAAAAGAAATTCCACTCGTTTTCTTGACTGGTTTCGGCGATAAAGAACACGCTGTTCGAGCGCTTCGCCTTGGATGTTTTGATTTTCTCGACAAGCCGTTTGATGTCGCTCGCTTGCGAGCCGTTGTTCATAGGGCTACTGAAGTCGGGTTTCGCGGTCGCGATTTGGAGCAAGCGCTGGAGCTAAAACTATTGCCGTTCGCGCATCTCCCAGCTGATCGCTATCGTCAGCTGCGTCTTGTTTTTCGCTCAATGCTGATTATCGAACACCACGGGATGAAGACTGATGCGGCGAAGTCGCCAGCCGAACCTCCGCCGACATCCTTGCAAAGTCTTCTTGATCAACAGGTTGCACAAAAGCCGATACGAAATAAACGCTCGTCCGTAAAACCGAAGCCGAAAAAAAAATCGGTTAAACGAGCTGCCTAATATTATTCTGACTTTTTAGTTTTCGATGAGCTGTCATTTAGCATGATGGTGCGTAAGGCATTTCGAAATTGCTCATAGCGATCAGGCGGCATCGAGGCCGCATATCGTGCCATCTTTTTTTCGAACTCTATTTCCGAAATCCGGCGTCGGTAACCGAGTTCTGCGGATGCTTTCACGGCTTCGCGAATTTGCTCGCTGTGCCAGGGCTTTTCAATCAAATCAAAAACTCCAAGGCGGATTGCGCGAATAGCCATCGCCTTATCGGCGTGGCCGGAAATCAAAATCACTTTGGTCGCAGGTTCGATCTTTTGAAGCTGAGTGACCAGTTCGAGACCATCTAATGCAGGCATGCGAATGTCCGAGACGACTACGTCAAATCTTGACCCTTTTAAAAGCTCGAGTGCAACTAAACCGTTTTCTGCAGTTTGGAAGGCGAGTGGAATTTTGAATCCATCAATTTCGATGATCAATCCTCGCAATTGGTCCGTGAGAACATCGAGAATGTCAGGTTCGTCGTCGACTATTAAAATTCGCGGTTGAAGTTCTTCCATCATAACATTTTTCCTGGATTCATAATTCCATCTGGATCAAAAACGCTTTTTAATTGCCGCATGATTTGTATTTCAGCAGCCGATCGGGTGTTCGATAGGTCATCCTTTTTCACAAGGCCTACACCGTGCTCGGCTGAAACCGAACCGCCGAGTTCAGCGATGATTTTGAAAAGATCAGCATTGACGCCCTTGCAGCGTTTTAAAAAGTCGATGCGATCCATGCCGTTTGGTTTTAAGATATTAATGTGCATATTGCCGTCTCCGATGTGCCCAAACCACACGACTTGAAAGTCTGGGTAGCCCTTTTTTAAAACGGCATCTGTTTTTGCTAGAAATTCAGGAACTTTGGCGACGGTCACAGAAACATCATTCTTGTACGGCGTGAAAGGCGCTGAGGCCTCGGATATGTCTTCCCGTAAACGCCAAAAATCACGGGACTGCGCTTCAGATTGGGCAATTGCACCGTCTAAAACCCATCCGGCCTCAAGGCAGTGTTCAAAAGATTCTAGAATTGATGCCTCGGTTGAGGCGTCCGTGTTTTCAACTTCGATCAAAAGGTAATTGGGGCAGTCGGTACCAAGAGGTTTCGGTAGGTGGGTGTGAGCAACGACGGTACGAAGCGCTACGTCGGAAAAGAATTCGAAAGCCGTTAAGGGCAATTGAGTGCGAAAGCGATTGAAGACTTTCATCACAGAATCTAAGTCCGAAAGGCCTAGGATCATAACAGTTAAAGGTTTGGGCGGCGAAGTAAGCCGCACAAGAGCTTCGACCACAAAACCGAGTGCGCCTTCTGATCCGATAAAGAGGTGCCGAAGATCAAAGCCGGTCGCGTTCTTTACAAGACCCTTATTCAAGTCAATAAGTTCTCCGGCACCTGTGACAACTGTGAGACCTGCGATCCAATCGCGCGTCAGTCCGTAGCGAAGTACTTTTACGCCTCCGGCATTGGTGGCGATGTTTCCACCAATGTGACTTGAGCCGCGAGCAGCAAAGTCGACGGGATAGTAGGCATCATTGGCTTTAGCAAAATTTTGCAGTGCCTCTGTGACGACTCCAGGCTGAACCCGCACCGTGCGATCTAGCTCGTTGTAATCAAGAATCCGGTTCATCCGTTCAAAGCTGACAACCACTTCGCCGTTCGTCGCACAGGCACCACCACTGAGCCCCGTGCGCCCGCCTGAGGGAACGAGACCCACGTGGTTTTTTCTTGCCCACTTTACAAGACGAACGACTTCGTCCGCTTCGACGGGAAACACGATCGCTGATGGTCGAATATCAAAATGGCGTGTCCAATCGCGTCCGTAATGTTGCAGAGACGTCGAGTCTGTTAGTACTCGGTCCGCTGACAACGCTGATTTAAGCTCGTCTAAATGGGTAGAAGCTAAGGTCGTGTTCAGAGTCATTGGACTATCTTAGGGGAGCTTAAGCCCATCTGCCAAGGTCATCTCAGATTGATTATCTTTTATTTCGGCCGGCAGTAGTTTCATGAATTTCGCGGGCGAGCTCCGCGAGATATAGAAAATCGTTGTCTTTCTCGAGATCAAGAGGAAGGCCTGCGGCGCGGGATGTCGTAATTTTGCGTAAAACTTTGATAGCGGCAGGTACGGACTCCTCTGCCGAAGTCGAGCCATGTTCAACGAGGCGTTCTGCAACTTCGCCGACTTGGCTGACCTCTGGTAAACCATAAGTTTTTCCAGTGCCTTTTAGCTTATGAAACTCGGTTTCAACTTCATTATACTTACCTTCACGAAGAAGCTTTTCGATCCCGTCAGCTCGCGAAGGTAGGGCTTCGAGATAAGCTTTTCGAAGTTCTGCCAGAACGTCATGAATGCTCATGCAACTCTCGCCATTTCGTTTTCGCGCCACTTAGGTAGCGTGAACCAAAAGCTTGAACCTTTTCCGATCGTGCTCTCCACACCAATCGATCCGCCATGTTCTGCCACCAAGGCCTTTGCAATCGCTAGCCCAAGACCAGTTCCCTTGACGAGTGGATTGGATGCGGTTGCACCTTGACGGAATTTTTCGAAGATAAGCTGTTGGTCTTCAGCCGCGATTCCCGGGCCTTGATCTGCGACACTGACGACGAGGTCGCCAGTTTTCGCACGGCTAATAGTAACGCGGACAGAACTGCCTTTAGGACTAAACTTGATTGCATTCGACACAAGATTTGTAAGGACTTGCTGCATTCGATCCCGGTCGATACTGACTTCAATCGAGGGGATCGACACCAATTCAAGGCGAACGTCTGCTTTCATTGCTAGACCGGATAAACCTTCCAAGGTTTTGCCGCAGAACTCATCCCACTGTACCCAGTTTAAGTTCAGCGGAAGTCCGCCGGATTCAATTTTGGCGAGATCAAGTAGGTCGTTGATCAGCCTAATTAGTCGGTCGGTTTCTCCTTCGGCAATTTTAATCAAGCGCAAACTTCCCACATCCAATTGACCGACGACTCCACTTGCAAGAAGAGAGAGGCTGCCCTTGATCGAAGTCATCGGAGTGCGAAGCTCGTGGCTAGCGATGGAAAGAAATTCAGACTTCGCTTGATCAAGTCGCTTCAGTTCGTCGGTCGTGTTGATAACTTTTTGAGCTAGCGAATTAAATGTGCGCTGCAAATCGCCGAGCTCAGTTTGATCAGGCTGCGAAAACTGAAAGCTATAGCGATCGACTAGAAAGTCCAGCATTCGGCGAGACAAGCGATTGATCGCCTTAAAAATACGCGCGTGAATTGTCAGTACGATCAAAAACAGACCGAGACCTAGTATGCCGGTCGAAAGCATCATTAGTTTTTCGAATCGAGATTCGATTTCACCTCGGCGTCCGCGATTGCGATCATAGTGGTTTGCTTCGACTTTCAGCGCGCGGCGAATCGAACGTCGAAGTTCAGTTCTATTCTTTGTGGCGTACGTGGTGACTGCGCCACCAAAGGCTTTGCGGCGATCGTCTTCTCTGAGGCGATCGCGTTCTAGCTGCAGACGACGAAATGTATCATCGTGGTAGGGAAGGTCTTCCATCAATAAGAGGACCGAACGGGTTTCCATTGATTCATTCATAGCGCGGTCGTACGCATCGACTTCTCGACGTGTTTCATAAGCTTTGTAGCCAGCGAATCCTGATCCGCCAATCACAACTGCCGTTAGAAGATTGAGTTGCGTGCGAATCGTACTCAACCAGCCCCCTGTGACTGACTGTTCAGAATAGAGTCAATCCGCGCGCAAATCTCTGTCGGTTCGAAGGGCTTAGGGATGAACCCCGTCGCCAAGCCAAGAAACGCCTTGATGTCTCGCTCGTCGTTTTTCGCACTAAGAAAAATGATGGGCGTGGTTACAATACCGGCCTGGCGAATTTCGGCCGCTGCTTGAAGGCCCGATTTTATCGGCATCATGCCATCTAAAATAATCAAATCAAATGCCTGGCGGGTTGCCATGCTGACAGCCGCTGCGCCATCGCCCACTAGCTCGACGGTATGACCGCCAATTTTTTCGAGGCTTATTTGAATGACGATCGACACGGACGGATCGTCTTCAGCAAGCAAGATATGCATCGTCATTTCCTCGTGTACTAAAGTCGTTCATGCTGCCTTTGTTCCCTTTTTGCTCTGTGCTGCCTTGGCCTGAATGAATTGGCGGACCTTGCCAAGGCTTCGATCATCGAGAGCGTGAAAGCTCGCGCGAATTTCGAATGTTTTTTCTACCGATCCCGGAGTGCAGCTTTTCACTTTCGCCTGCGGACGCGGAATTCCAATGCGATCAAAAATCTCTGCATCCAGATTGAGTACGGTTCCCTCGAGAAGTTTATGATCAGAATCTAGAAGCACGCCAGATTCCGAAATCCCGCTAATTACGATCGCAACAGAACATTTGGCGACTTCTTCCATTTGAACTTCCCCAAAGCGGGCTGCTTTGCGAGCTTGTTCACTTTGCGAAATCAGTTCTGTCACTTTTTTGATAAAGCGCTCGGGGTCGATCGGCTTCACGATATAGTCCTGCGCTCCGACGGCGAGTGCACGTTCGACATCTCGCTTTTCGCGGCGACCAGTGATCATCGCAATTGGAATCAGGTCATAGGTTGGAATTTGTTTTATCGAGCGTATGAGATCGTATCCAGAATGTGGCTGCATGTTGGCATCAGTGATGACAACATCGAACTCGAGCTCTCGGGCTTGCTCGAGCGCTTCCATTGCACTGGTGCAAAGTACGACATCGATTTTGGCGAAGGCCAAAAGCTTTGCAGCGATTTCTAAAAAGTCTCGATCGTCATCGACCAGTAATATCTTTGCCATAATTCTCTACTGAAGTTTTCGGAAAAACTGAGGAGAATCACGAGTCCTGATGACGTTTCGCTTCGATTCCTTGGGGTCGAATTCCCAAAGCCATGTAGATCGGGCATAGGCGCCATGCGCCGGTTGCCGCAAGCACGACCCCGACCCAGGTCCAGGATGGACCGCCAGCAAAGGCCCAGGCCGTTAGGATGGTTCCAGAAAGTAGGCGGACGACTTGACCGGTTTTCGACACATTGCACTTCATGATATTCGACAAACTAGCTCGCTCGCCCCATTCTCTGCAACACTGGACCTAAAGCACCGTGCAGGAATTTTAGGATGAGAGAGGCAATTTATGTCGCAGTCGGGGAACAGATCGCCAATAGCAACCCAAATGACGAAGCAGCTGGGTATCGATTTCCCGATTATCGGCGCACCGATGTTTTTGGTCTCGAATGTCGACATGGTCGTTGCTATCTCTGAAGCTGGTGCTATCGGGACTTTTCCAGCGCTCAATTATCGACCGATTGAAAAGTATCGGGAAGCTCTGATCGAAATGAAGAAGCGCACGAAGAAGCCAATTGGTGTCAATGTGATCGTGAATAAGTCGAATACTCGCCAAACGGAAGATATTCGGATTGCGCTCGATCAAGGTGTCGAACTGTTCATTACCTCGCTGGGAAGTCCGGCATCGGTGATTCGCGAAGCGCACAAGAATGGCGCTAAAGTTTATTGTGATGTCACGAATCTCGAGCATGCGAAAAAAGTGGCTGATCTAGGGGCTGATGGTATCGTTGCCGTCGGTACGGGAGCCGGCGGTCACGCTGGGCCGATTTCCCCGTTGGTGCTTGTTCCTTGGCTTGCGCGCGAAATGAAAATTCCAGTCATTCTGGCCGGCGGTGTGGCGCACGGGTCGCAAATTTTAGCCGCTTTAGCCCTCGGGGCAAGTGGCGTTCATGTCGGTACACGTTTTATCGCAAGTCGGGAAGCGGGCGTCGATGATGCGTACAAAAATGCAGTGGTCTCGGCCTCTCCAGAGGACATCGTCCTGACGACGCGAATTTCTGGAACGCCGGCCGCGGTCATCAATACAGACTACGTTAAAAAAATCGGTACTGATCTGCCGTTGGCATTGCGCATTTTAAAAGAGCATCCGCTAACGAAGAAATACGCCGTTCCGCTGATTCACTATCTTGGCATGAAGTCGCTGGAAGTGGCGGCGGGCGGAGCAGGAGAGAAGCCATCTTGGAAAACGGTGTGGAGCGCAGGCCAATCTGTGGGTCTTGTCGACGAGATCATGGACTGTCGATCGATCGTCGAAAAGCTTGTGCGCGAATATCGAGAATCCGCCGCGGTTTTACCGGGGTAGTTTTGCGAGAAAATTGCGGCGCCGTTCGGTGGCCAAATCGAAAGGCGGAGCTTGCCTGTGCCCGCAGCCGCGCGAGCGTTACCGCGGTCGACAATTGGGCGATCGGTTGTGTCTAAGCTTTCAAAACAGGCTGAAGTTCGCCGGCTTCAAACATCTCCATCATGATATCGCTTCCGCCAATGAGTTCCTTATTGACGTAAAGCTGTGGGACGGTTGGCCAGTTTCCAAAAACCTTGATGCCTTCACGAATTTCAGGATCCTGAAGAACGTCGACGGAATGGAACTTAGCGCCGCACTCGTTAAGTATCGCAGTGGCGCGAGCAGAGAATCCACATTGTGGAAACTGTGGGCTCCCTTTCATGAAAAGTACAATTTTGTTTTCCGAAAGAATCTTTTCGATGCGGGCTTTCGTATCTGACATTTGAGAGCTCCTTTAATAAGACGGGGAAAATCGTTAAAGTTAAAATTCAATCGCTAGGCTTCTGCCTCTGGAAGTTTAGTTTGGATCGTCAATGCGTGAACTTCACCGGTTTTTAATTCATCGGCAAATACACTCATGACATGTTTGTGCTGCTGAATTCGAGTAAGACCTCGAAAGGTGTTCGACACAATCATCACTTGATAGTGGTCATGAGTTCCGGTGAGGTCGACCACTTCGATCGGGTCGCCGGGATAGGCTTTTTCTAGGCGGGATTTCATTTGATCTGACGTCATGGCTATTTGGGTATCAACTTTAAAGTTAAACCGCAAGCGCCAGGCGGCACAGCTAATGTATTGAAAAGCTATCTGAAAGGCCGTTACTTCACAAAACTCCGCAGAACCCTTCGAATTTACCAGTTCCCGCGGCTGCTGCGATTGTGATAAAAATCTGAACAATGTTTTCAGATGAAACTCATATTAAGCGAGAGCGGGCCAAGGCCAAGGAGCTTCGGGCTTCGCAGTGGTGGAAGCAGCAAATCGGCCCCGGTCTCTGCCATCATTGTGGTCGAAAGTTCAACAAGTCTGAACTCACGATGGATCACCTCATTCCGGTCGCGCGAGGTGGAAAATCATCGAAAAACAATGTCGTTCCTTCGTGTCGTCCCTGCAATCAAACTCGGGGTCATAAACTTGATGTCGAGCGCGCTTTTGAAAAGATCGATGTCCCACTAGAAACCGGCGAATCTGAAAACGACCCAGAAGGGTAGTTTCTATGCGGGGGGCAGTTCCAATTTATAGCAATGTTGGAGTTCGATTTACTCAACATCGATGAGTTCAATTTCATACAGTAGCGTCGCTCCAGGGGGAATGACTTGCCCTGCTCCATTGGCACCATAGCCAAGCTCTGGTGGAATGATCAGTCGACGACGTCCCCCGGTTTTCATATCAACGATACCGTCCTCCCAGCCTTTGATATGAAGAGCGTCGGGATTCTGCAGAGTGAACTTGTAGGGAGTTTTCCCTTGTGTGGTTTCAAATTGCGGACCTCGCCCAAGCGGCTGTGTCGGGTCATAGAGCCAGCTCGTGAAATGCACAACGAGCTTTGCTCCCGGTTTTGCTTGTCGACCGCGCCCATTTTGTAAATCATCGATCATTAATTTTGTTACGACCTTCGGAAACTTCTTACTTGGCTCGACGACTGCGGGTGCGGCTGGCGTCGGTTTTGTGTTGAGCGGTTTCGCCGGTGTCGCACTTGGCTTTAAGCGGGGAGGTGTGGACGCGGGTGCCTGATTGGGCAGAATGACCGGCGAGGAGGGAGACGCAGATGGTGGGGGCGGAGGTGTCACCGGTCGTGTGTCGCCACCGTTCGGTACAAAGGGCCTGGCGGGCGTCGGAGTTGCTCGCTTGGGCGTTGATTGCGGCGGCGCAACTTCTCTTCCAGTTGTGGGGGCCGTTGTCGGTTTTGCTGGTCTCGAGGTCGCGGATGGAGGCGGAGTTGCCGGGCGGCTATCGCTCTCCATTCGTGGGGCACTCGCCTGCGAATTCGCCAATCCCGGAAGGAAACATGCGACAACAATGAGCAAAACAGCCGGCTGGGCGGTTGAAAACTTTTTTAAAGTATAATTAATCTGCGCCATTGTTTTAAGCAGCGATCGGGTTAATGGAATCGCTGGTTCCGAACCAAATGTCGTACAATGTAAGGGACTTTCCGGCTGAAATTTTCGCATGTCTTACCTCAGCAAACTTTGCGTCATGAGGCGCGATATACACTAGTTTTCCCTATGAAAAACCGGAAGAAATCGGCAGCTCGCGTGGCGCATCTACGTGAACAACTTAGGGTCTCGGAATTCCGGACCGGAATTTTACAATTCATCGTATGTAGAGGGATGATTTCTGACCAGTGGAGTTCAGCAAACGGGACGCGCTGCGCCAGAAAGGTCGACCTTCACTCTTGCGCGAAAAGCCCGTCTATTGAAATGATGGCGGCTCGCAAAACTTCAAGCGTCCAATGGGGTGAAGATGGCGAAAACGATTACGTCCAGTAGCACAGCTGAATATTTCGCAAAGAACCTACAACAGGTGGGCTTTTCTTCGCCTTTGAAAGCCGTTCTGACAACTTTGAAAGAAGCTGTCGATAACTCCCTCGATGCTTGCGAAGAAACTGGAATTTTACCGGAAATAACGGTTGAGGTTCGAAAAACCGGAAGCGGTTCAAGCAAGTCTGCGGACTTGGTTGAAATCATTGTTGAGGACAACGGACCCGGCATTGATCCCGAAGACTTGCCAAAAGTTTATGGAGAATATCTCGCATCATCGAAGTTTGGTCGTGGGCAGTGCACACGCGGTCAACAGGGGATTGGAATTTCTGCGGCTGTCACCTGGGCGCAGTTAACGAACGCGTCCGGAGTATTAGTTACTTCGAAGACCTCGCGCATGCGAAAAGCCATTCAGGCGACAATTGACGTCGATATCAAACAAAACAAAGGATCGATCAAAGCCAAAGAGATGATCGAATGGGACAAGCCACACGGCGTACGCGTGGAATTCCGAATCGACGGCCGAATCCAATTGAACGGAGACGGTGGAATTTTGACTTATCTCGAGGGCACAACCCTCGTGAATCCCCATTTAAAACTTCGCTACAAACTTGGCGATGCCGATTGGGTTTTAATTGAACGCGTAAGCGACGTTCTTCCCGAAATTCCTCCGGCAACACTTCCACATCCACACACGATGAAGCTTGGCGAGTTTATCACTCATGCGGGACTTTTCGGGAAAATCGACTTTGGCAAATTTCTCAAGACGGGTTTTTCTCGAGTCAGTGACTTAACGCTTAAGGATTTGGCGAAAAACGGAGTGCCAAAGGCGTTGCTAGCGGCCCCGACGAATAAATTGAATGAAGAGCAGTTGAAGAACGCCTTTATGGTGATCGGCAAAACGGAACTACAGTCGCCTTCCACGAGATCAGTTTTGACCGTGGGCGAAGAGGCGATGGCAAAGTCCATATTGCGTCTCGGTGATGTCGATTTCTTTTCGGTAGTTACAAGGAAGCCGCGCATCGCCGACTTTAAACCGGTCGTTGTGGAAGTGGCTTTGGCCCGTTTTTTAAACCGCGGCTCTGAAGATGACTCGATTCAGCTCTTGAGATTTGCGAATCGAGTTCCGCTTCAATTTGATAAAAGTGCGTGCGCCATCACGAACGCGGTTGAAAGTGTGAACTGGCGCGCCTATGGCTTAGCGCAGTCAAAAGATTCGCTGCCAATGGGGCCGTACGTATTCGCGGTTTCCGTTGTTTCTCCGTTCATTAAATTTAAGAACGCCTCGAAAGAAACTATCGATGCTTCGGAAGAGCTGGTCGAAGAAATTCGGCGCGCACTTATGCAAGCGGGTCAGAAGCTTTCGCGTCACATTCGACGCGAAAACAAAGAGGCCGATCTCGAGCGAAAAATTGCTCATATCGAACAGTTTGGACCGATCTTGGTTGACGGGCTTGTTCGAATTTCTGGTGCAAAAGAATCTCGGAAAGTAAAAGCCCAAGAAGGCTTGAAAAAACTTTTGGGCCGCGATGCCAAAGCCGCTCAAAAAGATCTTTCGGAGGCAGAAGTTAAGCTACAGGCACTTAAAGAACGCCAAGAAAAAGCCGGACTCTTTTTTACAACGTCTTCGAAGAACGATTCACCCGTGGAAGCGGAAGACGAAGTATCTGAAAAGGACGACGATACTGACGGAGAAGCAGGCGCTGCTGCGGCCCGCGGGACTGGAAAAACCACGACAGCTAAGGTGATTGAAACCAAGGGCGTCGTTGCAACGACAGGTAAAGCAGCGGATCGGTCGACTGAAAAATCGGCTGTTACAGCCAAGGGGACCGAAAAGTCGGCAGGCACGGCTAAATCGGCTGAAAAGTCGGTCACAGAAAAATCCGCGGCAGAAAAGCCGGCAAAAGCCGCCGGAAAAACGACAGCCAAAGCGACCGCTAAATCAACAACCGATAAGTCTGCCCGCAAGTAGGCGACTGTTTTTTTAGAGGCAGGGCAGGGGAATCAAATGGATAAAGTAATTCGAATTCGAAAACTGACAAAAGATATTCCAAAGGAAGTTCGACTACTTTGTGACTCGATGCTCGAAGAGCTTGAACACGCCAACCGCCCAGTCTTGGAGGCGGTAAAGTGTTCGCTTGATAACTCATTTTACAATGCGAAAACTGGTTATTTGACCCCCGGCGATAAGCGAGTGCGCACGGAGCTCAACGTGGGTTCCGTGCAGAAGATGGCTCGAGTCGTTTTCATGCTCGAGGTTTTATTGGAAAAACTTGAATCTGGTTCCGTTCAGACGAAGCGTGAATTCTACTACATTTCGAAAGGTAAAATTAAGCGCGATCCTAAACTGAAAGCGCTTGATTTTGCTGGCCAGGAAGAAAGTGACTCGATCATCGACTTCATCGGCGATATGCTAGAAGTATACCGTGAAGAATTAAATTGCTTCGCCAACGATCGCGGTGGTCAAACGTACTCCCAGCAGTTGGTTGTGACGGAAACGTTGCCCGACGGTTCGAAAGCGGTCGTCGACTTGTCGACCCTCGGTACGACGCCGTTTCAGCCAAAAAATAAGCCGCAGGCGCTTACGCTGAAGGCGAAAAAGAAAATCGACTTCTGCTTGGTCGTCGAATCGGAAGGTACAGCTGGTACATTAGTCGCAAATGGTATGACCCGTCGAAACAACTGTATCGTCATGGGTGCGCAAGGTGTTCCTTCGAATGGCGTGCGTGGCTGGTGCAAATTGATTCAAGAACAATTGAAAGTGCCAATGTTCTTCTTCGGAGATCTTGACGCTTACACCATGCAAAACATTTTCCGTACCTTGAAAGCGGGCTCGGCCGCATCGTTGATACGAAATTCAGATTTCTCGGCTCCGGATGTTCATTTCTTGGGTGTGTTGCCAGAAGACGTGAAGAAGTACGATCTCGATTGTTACAACGTGAATGAACGTGACCAAGCAGAGGCAAGATCTTTGAAAAAAGCCAAAGATGCTCTTCAAAATGATCCGTTCTTCCATGACAAAAAGAATAAACGCCTATCCGCGATCTTAGAGTGGCTTGTCAAAAACAAGCTTCGTTGCGAACAGCAGGCGTTTTTCGCGGTGGATCCGAAAGATCCAATTGCCACGGAAAAAATCATTCTCGACAAAATCAAAACTGGTTCCTACATCTAAGGTCTAGGCCCGAGGGGTTTGTACGCCGTTCTTGAACGGTCGCTCTACCAACGTCGAGGAGCAGTTTCGAGTAGCGGTTTCGAGCAGTGCCGGCTAGGTCGGGTGAACGCTGGGCCCAAGCTATGGGTATAGCGTTTGGTTGCGCTCTCATCGCCCACATGAACGTAGAAGATTCAGTCAGTTTTTCTGCAAGTTGTTCTGCAAGCAGTGCTGCGGCCTGATTGATCGTCCAGGCTTGATCCAGTTTGGCTTCTAATGTTTGGGCTCTATCGCGAGTGCCGATACAATTTAGAAGTGAACCTAATTAGAAAGTTCCTCGATACCGCTGGTCTCGAAATGAGACAGGTTTCCCGTTCTGCGAAGTCATCGCCTTTGCGACCTTTTATATCAATGCTCGCTGCGATACTTTTATTGGCTTCTTGCGCCGAGCAACAGCCGGACTCTTCGGGGCTGGTATGCGGATCGGCTGTCGCCCAAAGTTCGGAACAGAAAACCAATCCACTTTTAGAAGCGAGCAGGTCGTTGTTCTCTGTGCCGGCGAATTTTTCCCCGAGCGCAGGAACGTTAGCCGTTTATAACATTTCTGGAACTATTCAATATGAACGGTACCTGCCGGGTTTTTCCGATAATGGCACACCAGGGAATCCGAATGACGATTTTGTAGAGCTCGACTATTCGACCAAAGTTACTTCGCCCGTCAGACGGGCTGTCGTTCAAGTGTTGATCAATGGCACGACCCCTATCGGCAGTGGGGTCACCGACGACAACGGGAATTACACGATCTCTGTCGATGTCCCCAGCGGTACTTCGCTTGTTGTTCGAACAATGGCTCGGTCGACGATTACAAACTACGTTAAAGACGCGGTCGGCGTTGGGCCAGATGAAAACTGCCAAGGCGCTTCGTGGGATATCCGCGTCGTTAACAACGTCACTAACAACGTAAACTCGCAGACAAACCACAGTCTTCGACCGCAGTATGTTTTAGACTCGAGTGCGTTTGTGACAGCAGGTGCAAGCACGATCACCGTCAACACAACGGCCGGGATGACGTGGAACGGAACGACCTACACGGCACGCTCTGGTGCGCCGTTTGCGCTGCTGGATACAGCAATTTCGGGACTAGAAACCGCCTGTCAGGGGAGAGCTAATATTAGCTTCCCACTGCTTTATATGAATTGGAGTAGCGACAACACGACGACGTCGGGAAACAGATATCAAGGTAGCATTGCGACGAGTTTCTACACGACAGAACTCACGTCTAAAGTTGCCAACCTCTATATTCTTGGGAAAGTTGATGTCGATACCGACGAACTCGATCGGCACATCGTCGCGCACGAATTCGCGCACTACTTGGAAAATAAAATCTACCGATCAGATTCCATAGGGGGTTCGCACAGTTTGAGTGATTCTCTCGACACTCGATTGGCGTTTGGTGAAGGTTTTGGCAACGCTTTTTCCGGGATCGTTCATAATGACGGAATTTACTATGATACTAGCGGCTCGGGCCAAGCCTCTGGTTTTCGAATCATCGTCTCGAATCCGCCGACCACAGTTGATGACCGTGGTCCCTATTCCGAAACTTCGATGCAGTATTTTATTTGGCGATTGTGGACGGCACGCACGTCATTTGATCGGATTGGAAATATTTTAGAAAACTTCCAAAAGACGACTTCAGCGGTCACCAATGGACTGACCTTTGCGTCGTATTACGCGCAACAATATGGTGTCGGAACGGATGACTTACAGTCGACGTGGACCAATGCTGGTTCACTCAACACGACCATCAATGCTTTGTGCACGGGTGATTGCGGAACATCGTTTGAAATTTGGGATTCTGATAACAATCTCGGCGCAGATTTCACAGGCACCCGTCGCTACCGACAGGGGGGATCCGGTTCAACTCAAACGGCAGACTTCTGGCGTTTATACCGCCCACTCACCAGTGGCACCAATGCGACATCGACCCATGACGTGATCAAATTTGGTGGCTATTCGCAAACGTCCACACATTTAAATAAATTTGGTCTTCGCCGCTTGTTCAAGGTTACGGCGACATCGAGTCAAACCACAGTTCGAGTTAGCGCGATCACGGCCGGAAGTGCGACGTGTGCGAACGATGATCTGCTGGATATGGCGGTTTATCACAAAGGGACGATTGTTGGTGTTGATGAGGCTGTCTCTGGAGCGAATGCGAGTTGTCCGACGGTAACGTTTTGTTCGACGGCCGGCGAAACCTATATTGTTGAAGTCGCAGGTTTTGGCAATGTCACAAGTTTTTCTATGAGCGTGAGTCCGTAAAAAAGAGGGTGGAAGAATGAAAAGAAGCGGAATTCAAGGGATGGATTGGCGCTGGTGGGTCGGTGGCGGAGTCACCGGAGTTGCACTCGTCCTCGGCTGCGCATCGGCTGTGGACTTTCGTGAATCCGGACGCGAGGCCGGCACGAGATTAAAACCCCATGGCCATCTTCACGTCGAAAAAGAAAAACCGTTCACTCGCGGTCTTGCCACAGAGCCCGGCGATGAGCCAATGCACAACGACGGAAAAGTGCGAATGCCGATTTCCGTTTCCGTTGATGGCGATACGGAAATAGTTCTAAGTCGCGATACGAACGTCATTATCACGATCATGGCGGAGTCTGATATCAAGCGTCTTCAAGGTCATATTCAAGGGGCTGACGGCCTTGAGAGCTTTCAAGGTATAAATATCGATATTCCTGAGATCGCGGCTGGCGCAAGTCACTTGATGGAACTCACCGTGCCGGCAAAAAACGGAAGTCTCTATTTCAGACTTGTGGGCGACGTCGGAGAAAACACAATGGCAAGTGCTTATGAAATCAAAGTGAAGAATCCGAAAGAAGTTCGCGCCGCCTCAAAACCAAATCCTGCAGAAGATTTGCGTGCACCGGTCGAGACTGATACCACTGGACTGGTGGTGCAGCCGATGAAAGGTAAATAGCGGTGATGTGGTCTATTCGACTTTGTATTTTCATAACGTTCGCCGCCGTCACTGCGGGTCATTTTCCCCTCGTCGAAGCGGCCCGCGCGCCCGCTGAGGAGGCTACGAGTGAGCCCTTCGCTCATGTAAATGTCGAAGCTCCTACGGAGTTTTTGCTCGGTAAAATCCAACACGCCAAGGTGGCCATTACCCTGGCTCAAGGAGCACGAGTGCTCGAGGTTTCGGCCCGGTCGGAGGGGGATGGAGTAGGACTACCGCTGGCAAGGAAATGGCGGTTTGTAGACCTAAAATCTGGGAATGCAGCTGTTTTTAAAGTGCCTTACCAGCTGACACGGAAATTCAATAAAGGCGCGCTTCATTTTGATATCAAAACTGTCGGCGTTGATCCTAAGAAGCGGGCTCCCGCCCAGCACCAAACCGCAACACTGAGGCTAAGCCGATAGCCACTGAAGCGCTTGCGCGAAGTGGCGATACCAAACCAGAGGCTAAGCCGATAGCCACTGAAGCGCTTGCGCGAAGTGGCGATACCAAACCTGAGGCTAAGCCGATAACGCATTACAACAGCCCTCAAGCTTTTGGCCGAAAGCGCGTATCCTCATGGGGTAGTTTTATACCCTGATCACGTTGTGAAAAAGAGGACAGTTTTATGGCCAGCAAAATCGAAACGACTCCTGAGATGGTTAAAAATGTTTACGCAAAGTCGCGTGAACGGATAAAAACAATTCGCTCTCGTCTCAATCGCCCGCTGACCTTGGCGGAAAAAATCGTCTTTGGACATTTGGACGATCCGCAAGGACAAGAGTTAAGTCGCGGGAAAAGCTTTTTACTTTTGCGACCGGATCGAGTCGCGATGCAGGACGCCACGGCGCAAATGGCAATGTTGCAGTTTATGCTTGCTGGAAAAGATGAAGCGGCCGTCCCATCGACGGTTCATTGTGATCATTTGATCCAGGCGCACATCGACGGCATGACCGACCTCAATACAGCCAACAAAGAAAACAAAGAGGTCTACGATTTCTTAGCGACAGCAAGTTCGCGCTACAACATCGGCTTTTGGAAACCAGGAGCGGGAATCATTCACCAAGTTGTTTTAGAAAACTACGCTTTCCCAGGTGGACTGATGATCGGGACTGATTCGCACACGCCAAATGCGGGTGGCTTGGGCATGGTCGCAGTCGGAGTTGGTGGTGCCGACGCTTCTGACGTGATGGCTGGACTTTCGTGGGAAGTAAAAAACCCAGAAATCATCGGTGTTCATTTGAAGGGAAAAATGAACGGCTGGACGTCGGCAAAAGACGTGATCTTGAAACTTTGTGGCTTGCTGACCACTAAAGGTGGCACAGACAAAATCGTCGAGTATTTCGGCGAAGGATGTCAGTCGATCTCGGCCACAGGTAAAGGCACGATCACGAACATGGGTGCAGAGCTTGGCGCCACTTGTTCCGTCTTTCCTTTTGATTCGCGAATGGGGGATTACTTGAAATCCACAAATCGCGCCGATCTCGCAAAGCTTGCTGAAGAAAACAAAGACATTCTCTCGGCTGATAGCGAAGTTGTTGCGAGCCCTGCCAAATTCTATGATCAAGTAATTGAAATCGATCTTTCGACGCTTGAGCCACATCTGGTTGGTCCCCATTCACCAGACATTGCTCACCCCGTTTCCAAAATGGCAGCACACGCAAAAGAGAACGGCTGGGGAACAAATCTATCGGCGGCGCTAATTGGTTCTTGTACGAATTCGTCTTACGAAGACATTGGTCGCGCCGCATTTGTTGCGCGCCAAGCTTTAGAGGCGGGAATGAAAATGCCTCAACAGTTCATCGTCACGCCTGGCTCAGAGCAAATCAAAAAAACTATCGAACGCGATGGACTTTTGAAGACGTTCAATGATGTCGGAGCGACAATGATGTCGAATTCCTGCGGCCCTTGCATTGGCCAATGGAAACGAAACGACATGAAGGATGGTACTGCGAACACGATCGTGACCTCCTTCAATCGCAATTTCCGCGGTCGTCAGGATAGCAATCCCGAAACGCTTGCTTTCATTGGCTCGCCGGAAATGGTGATGGCGTTGGGAATCGCTGGTCGTTTGGACTTCAATCCTATGACTGACGAATTGACTGCGCCAAACGGAAAGAAGATTAAACTTCAACCGCCAGTCGCAGATGATCTACCGAAAAAAGGTTTTGTCCCAGATCCAGATGGCTACCAAGCTCCGGCAGGAAAAAGTGCTTCGGTCGTCGTATCGCCGACGTCCGATCGTTTGCAACTCCTTGAGCCCTTCAATAAATGGGATGGCAAAGATGAAATTCCTGAGTGCTTGGTTTTAACGAAAGCAAAAGGCAAGTGCACAACGGATCACATTAGCCCGGCAGGTAAGTGGCTGAAGTACCGTGGACACTTGGACAATATTTCCAACAACATGCTTCTCGGTGCGGTGAATGCGTTCACCGGCACGCCGGGCAAAGGTAAAAACGTTTTAACCGGCGAAAAAGATCTTGAGTTTGCTCAGGTCGCACGAGCCTATAAAGCTAAGGGCATGAAATGGGTTGTCGTTGGCGACGAAAACTACGGAGAAGGCTCAAGTCGTGAACATGCGGCGATGTCGCCACGGCTTTTGGGATGTGTTGCAGTGATCACAAAATCCTTTGCTCGCATCCACGAAACCAACCTGAAAAAGCAAGGGGCTCTCCCGCTCAACTTTGCGAGCCCCGCTGACTACGACAAAGTCCGTGAAGACGACCGCGTGACCATCAAGGGTCTCAAAACATTTGCTCCAGGCAAAAATCTGCAAGCGGTTTTGAAACACTCGGATGGGACCTCGGAAACAATCGAACTAAAACACTCTTTCAATACCGAGCAAATCAAGTGGTTCGAAGCCGGCAGCGCCCTCAACAAGCTAAGGGCCTAGGGGTACCGCCTACCTTTTGGTATAGCGCCGCGCCATAGAGGCGCTGGCGCAGACGAGTGGGTGTGAAAGCTCGGGGGGTGCTTGCGAAAAGAAGCGGTGGCCGGAATTCGCCCCTCGGAAAAGCCGGTGCAAACCCGATGAATTTGTTGTCTCAAAAGTGTGGCAACGAATGAAAACAGTACGGGTGGAAGTACCGAGCTTCGTTTTTCAAATGGCTCAGGATTTATTATTTTAAGGTTGCTAGAGTCCCAATCGTTCGCGGTAGAGAACGAAATCCCGTACCACGGCGTGCTTAATTTTACAGGAAAGGCCGAAGGCTCCTTCTCGAAGTTGAATTTCAAGGCCATCCTGGCCGGCTCGAATTGATCCGCACTCATCAAATTTAAAGTGGACGTCGTCTTTACCCTCTAGTGGTTCTTCGAGGGTGGCGATGCAATAAGATTTCGACGGATTCCGCCCGATACCATTTTAACGGCATAGCAACAAGGTCCCCAATGATACCTCGACCGTATGTAGTAAAAATAGGTCGCGGCACCTGTCGTGACCTTTGAGAACTACGGCTAAGCGTGCTCAGCTCGTTGCTCTTCATTCTTTGTTTTACTGTTCGATGATGTGCGATCACCGCGATATTTTCCGAGGAGCCGAGTATATTCGAGACCGATTTCCGAACGGTCCGAGGCGCTGAGATCTTTTATAGTTTCTTTTAAAACTTCTTTTTCCTCTTCTTTAATATGATGATCCACAACTTCCGCTAAAACTTTAACTTTCGCCATCCATAGATCGTCATCTTCACTGATCTCACTTAGTTCCATTATTAGACGATCTGCGATCTCATGTTCGGAGTCGCCCTCGAGCGCTTCAACCCGAGTCTCGTTGGACTCTTTAAGAAAGTTGTAGAGACTTTTTTCTTCTGCTTTTGCGTGTGAGGAAAGCAATGGTTCAAACTCTTTGAAGGCCGTTCTTTTTTCAGAAATAGGTGCTTCACCATCTTTAAGAATAGTCAGAAGCTCTTTGATCGGCTTGTGATCCCGAAGAATCATCGTCACGACATCATCAGACCTTTCAGGCGCTCTTCTTGATTTTGCGGAAAACTTTGCCGAAGCTTTGGAAGCGGATTTTGCAAAAGATTTTGTGGACGACTTTGCGGAAGGTTTTGCCGAAGATTTTTTTGCAGTGCTGGTTTTACGTTTCGCGTTCGATGATTTCGATTTCATATTTCGGTCTCCTGCGATTTCGTTAAATTGTTCTAAATCTGCTAGATCATGCAACTGTGGCACCAAAAACTCTGGGCGTTCGTTTGGCTCGTCACGTCCTTTCGAGCAATCGAGGTACAAAGCGTCGTGGATATTAGCCGCGCCCACGAGGCGAAATTGTCCATTCGGGCAGGAATTGAATCGAGAAAATTTTGAATCCGATTTGATAGTGCTTTGAGCTTCAGTGGCGCCGCGTGGTCTTGGACTTGCAGACGAGGAGTTTGCGCGATCCACCGGCTTGCGCAACCAAGCTGCTTTTCAAGGGCAGCTCAATCTTTTACGAGGAGTCATTATGGGAACAGATACGAAATCTAGCATGGATACTTCGGGCAATAAAAATCATGAAGATCAGCCGGATTCAACTCGCGGGAACTCGAGTGGGAATCAATCGAAAACTGGTCGACAAGATCAAGGCGGAAGCGGTTCGCCCAAAGACGTCGATGCGCAACGGCACCCAGAAGAACAAGTTGTGAAAAAAGCAGATTTTAAAAATGAAGATCGCAAGATTACCGATAAATCCAATAGAGCTTAGCTCTAGCGAAAATCGGGGCAAGTTCCGTTTGGGGCGGCCCCGATTTTATTTATGTGGAAGGTAGGTCACTTATGAAGTTTCAATTCCTAATCTTGCCTGCGTTGGTTTTAAGTTTTCAGAGTTTTGCGGCGACTGAAAAAGACAATACAGAAATCAACAAACGAGATCGAGCCGCGAGTGAACTCACTGCGGATCAACAGACATCTAGCAATAGTGATATGGATGTTACTCGTCGAATTCGACAGTTTATCATGAAAGAAGCAAACTTTTCGACATACGCCCAAAACGTAAAAATCATTACGGTCGGTGGGAAAGTAACGCTGAAGGGACCTGTAAGAACTGAGCAGGAGCTAAGTGTTATCATGAAACATGCGCGCAAAGTGGCAGGCGCAACGAATGTCAAAAATGAAATGGCTGTCGAAAAAGCTCAATAATCGAAAAACTTTTGGAGGAAATGATATGGCGACTCACAACAAAGTAGTGCTTGGGATTTATAAATCGCGCCCGGAAGTCGAAGCTTGTGTAACTTCACTTAAAGCGGACGGGTTTGTTACGAACGATATTTCGGTGCTGATGCCAAACAGCGCGGGCTCGCAAGACTTTGGACACACCAAAGGTTCAAAGGCCCCCGAGGGCGCAGCGACTGGGGCCACGACGGGTGTCGTGGTCGGCGGAGCGCTAGGTCTACTAGCTGGAATCGGTGCCTTGGCAATTCCGGGCATTGGTCCCTTCATTGCCGCAGGACCGATTATGGCAGCGCTTGCCGGCGCTAGCGTCGGTGGAGCAGTCGGCGGCATTGGCGGTGCCTTGGTCGGCTTTGGAATTCCTGAATACGAAGCTAAACGCTATGAAGGCTACATCAAGGACGGCGGAATTTTACTTTCAGTGTCTGCGGCAACTTCTGATGAAGTCAAAAAGGCGAAAAGTTGCCTCGAGCGTTGTGGTGCGTCTGATATTTCGTCGACAGACGAAGTGAAAGGGGAGTGGAAGTCCCCTAATCTCCCAGTGGACGGTGTTCGCAGCAGTAGTTTGCTTTAAATTATTTCGGAGTCGTTCAATTGTGAACGACTCCGAACAGATGTCGCTTGAGTGACTACCGAGCTGACTGACTGGGGAATATGTAGGTGGTGGTCCCCTGAGAAGTCTTCTCATTGAATTGGTAAATTTCGATCACAGCACCGGCCGACTTCAAGTCGTTGAGCTTCATATATTCGAGGACTTTCGGATAGACTTTCACCGGTCCAAGCGATGGCGCTCCGGCATAGACGGCCTTCACCACGGACCTTGCATCAATCGTCGCGATCGACATTCCTTGCGGAATTTTTCCGGCCCAAGCTTTTTCAGCTTCCTCTTTTGTTTTAGTCAGCAGGCATCCGCCGCGACTCTTTAGTCGATCTTCATCATTTTTTTCTGGATCATCAAAATACTCACCGAAGCTTTGAGTGCATGGTTCGCCGTTGGCCTTTGCCCAAGTTTCAACTTCTGAAATCACCGGAACGATTTTGTGATAGGCACCCAAGTGATCTTTTGTCAGAACCTGAAAAGCTGCATAAGTTTCTTTGGAGATTTCAACTGGCTTCATTGCACCCATCCGGGTCATCACCGAAAAGATCGCGATCGCGATCAAACAGACCGCGATTCCGATCAGCATTGGCCAGCTGGGGCCTCTCATTTTCCACCCGCCACAACAGGGCGAGCAGGTGGAGGTTCCTGGCCCGGTTTCCATTTCAGACTGCAACCCATCGAAGGTTTTTGATTGAGGTTTGGACGCATACCCTGAAGGAGCGATTCAATAGCGCCCGCGAGATCGCGACTTTTCACCTGAGTTTCATCTTTCCATGAATCATCTAAACGACCTCGGTAAGCGAGTGTCAGCGCCCTGTCGTAGAGGAAAAAGTCAGGAGTGCAAACTGCTCCGAACTTTGCAGCGACGGCCTGCGACTCATCGTAAAGGTAAGGGAACGGATATTTTTTCAGCTTCATTTTCTCAAACGAATCTTCTGGATATCTATCCGCATCGTTGGACGAAATCGCGACGATCGATACGGATCGGTTTACAAACATTTCGCTTAAGCCGACTAACCTGGATTCAATCGCCTTCACGTACGGGCAGTGGTTGCAAATGAACATTAATAAAAAGGCGTCGACGAGAGTGCCTTTAGGTTTAGTAAGTTGAGAAAGTGAGTAGTTGTTTCCATCGATCGCCGGCAGTTCAAAGTCGTGACAAACGGATCCAAGCTCGGGGTCTGGAGTGTATAGCAATGCCATGATCATCAAATGCATCATCTGGATCTGCGAGGCAAGGATTCTTGATTTGAATTTTTATAGATCCATCCAGGAAATTGTCTTGCCGCCATCGAAAATCAACGATCCTTCGGGGGTTACTCGCGAGAGGTCTTGGGCGGATGGATGATGCACCATTGCAGATTTAAGTGCTTGAGCCTCGTGTGTCGAAAGCAAAGGCGCATCTGAACTAGTCACCATTTTGGAAGCAGCTGCTAGCCAATTGGTGAGAAAAGTTCGGAAATCTGCTTCGCAAAGAGGATGATCGACCTTGCCGCATTCTTTGGTTAGGCAAGTGGCAGGGTAGGGTGTGGTACCCGGCGGGGCACCATGAGCGTTTAGTCCAAGACCAATGATAGCAGCCGATTTTCCATCTTTAAGAGTTACGACTTCGATCAAAAGTCCCGCGACTTTAAATGCGACGCCATCCTCATCAACAACATGCAAATCATTGGGCGCTTTCAGTGCGAAATTAATTTTAGGCCACGTTGCTTTCGCAGCTTCAAAAAGAGCCAGACCGACTTTACATGAAAAGACTGGTTGGGGCGGTTTTTCACAAGAGAACACCCAGGAAGAAAGCAGCGCCTGCCCTGGTATATCTGACCAATGATTTGTCCCCCGCCCTCTGCCAAAATTTTGGTGGTCAGCTAGGTGAAGTGCCGTGCGGGGTCCAAGCGTCCCTAAATCTTCTTTTGCACGAAGGTTGGTAGATGTTGTTTCAAGTTCTGCAATCGTTGAAACCCGGTGCCCACGAGCCCATTCGCATGTCCATCGGTAGGCGCTCATATACCCGTCATTTCACTCTGTTGCCAGTCGAAAAGAAGACTGATGTCGGCCGTTGGTGCTGAGTGCGTGAGTGCGCCAACGGAAATGAAATCAACACCGGCTTCTGCTACGGTTTTCACGCGCTCAAGATTCATGTTGCCGCTGGCTTCCGTCAGTAGGCGTTTCCCTGTTTTACGTTCCGACTCTGCGACCAGTTGAACAGCGATTCGAAGTGTCTCGTTGTCCATGTTGTCCAGCAGAATTCGGTCAACTTCGATCGCGATCGCTTCGCGTACGTCTTCGAGAGTTTCACATTCGACTTCAATTTTTTCCGATGAGTTCATTCGAATTCTTTCGACAGCTTTGCGAAGTCCACCGGCAACCATAATATGATTGTCTTTCACGAGAATCGCGTCGCTGAGGTTATAGCGATGATTCATTCCACCGCCATGCGCGACAGCTTTTTTTTCGAGATCGCGAAAGCCAGGCAGGGTCTTTCTGGTATCAAGGATTTTCGTATGAGTGTGTTCGACTTGTTCGTTGAATCTTCCGGTTAAGGTAGCGATGCCAGACAAGTGTCCGACAAAATTCAGCGCAACTCTTTCGGCCTTTAAAATTTGAATCAAATCGCCAGATACGTGGCAAATAATTTGCCGATTAAGAACCTTGTCGCCTTCTCGAAAGTGCCACTGGACCTTGCTTAACGGCTCAAGCGTTTCGACCGTTTGTTCAAAGGCTGTGGTGCCGGATAAAATAAGGTCTTGTTTGGCGATCAGCCGGGCTTGACCAAACCTGGGTGCCAGTCCAAGTGAGTCAGTGGTCAAATCGCCGCGAGGCATGTCTTCATTTAAAGCAGCGCGAATCAGGTCAGAAAGTTTCACAGGTTAACTATCCTCAAGAAGGCGTTCAAGTTCGCGCTTAATAATCTTCTCTGCAATCTTAGGTAAAAGTTCTGCGACGATTTTTTCAACCAGCTTTTCCAGTTGAGGTTCCAAATGAGCTCCCACTTCTGCCCGCACGCGGCTTTCCAATGTGGGGGCAGCTGGTTTTCGAGCAGCGGGTCTGCCCGCTGACCCTAAATCAATAGTTCCGTCCGGTGAAACGTAGGTTCTGTCTTGCTTACGGACTGTTTCGTCATCATACGAAAAATCTGGGTCGCGCAAAAGTTCCCGAACAATCGATGGCCGCGTCACTTCGCTATGTTCAACGGGCTCAATCTCGAGATTTGAAAGATTGCGATGATCAGCTTCGCTCAATGTGAATTCGGCCACGTCGTCACCATTTGGATCGGATTCATCTGTTTGATAACCAGTCACAGATCTTCGAAGCGGAATTATTTCGGTTTGCTCTAGTGTCGAAGGAGCGATCACGCCTTGTGCTTGAATCGGCTCTGGAGTCGGTGTGATTTCCTCTTGATTTAGATCAAGCTCGAACACAGGCGATTCGTGCGTCGGGCGATCTGTGTTTTGATCTTGAAGAGTTTTGCGAATGTTAAATTCGGGCGTCATTTCATCAGTCGCAAGAGCCTCGTCGGGCTTGAGCGGTGGGAGTCGATACTTGTCCAGGGAACTATTGGACCATTTGTCTTGCTCGTCATCGGTCCCGGAATCTAAAAGGTCCGAATCGGAGGCACTTGAATCTACTTCCATTGGAGTGAAGGCAGACATTGGACCCGCATGAGATAAAATGGGTTCCGAATCAGGTAGGCGGATCGGTTTGAAACTATCGGCCTCTACATCGTCATCATCGCCGAGTGTCAGCGGCGATAGATCAAGCGGTTCAAAGCTATCCATGCTCCAGCGCGAATCGCCGCCGCCAGAGGAGGTGGATCCTACATTGGGTTGACCGTCCAATTGCAGGTCGGGCAACGCGCCAAGAGGTGAACTGGTTTCTGGAAGTTTAAACGAACCAGCAGAGCCAAGTGGAGATTTTCCCAAAGCGCTGTCGAGGATAAATCCCGGACCGGCGACCTTGGTTTGCACAACGGGGATGGAGGACTCGGGTGCGGCTGGCGACGGGCGATCGGGAATTGACGGAATGAATCCGGTCGTCAACGGGCCTTCACCAGTTGACGCAGTCGGAGGTTTGACAAGGGGAGGCGGCATACGCGGCTTTGGCGGCGGTGAGGCCGGTTGTTGTTTGGGCGGAGTGGTAAGCACGATGCTGGAAGTGTTTTCGATAGGCCCAGTAGTTGGCGGAGTGGTGGTAGGAATTGCTGCCGCTGCGGCAGCTTGAGCCGCTTGTCGCTGAACTTTTTCGGCATCGACTTCGGCTTTTAGCGGAGCAGCAATCGTAGCAGGATATTCAAGAAATGTTGCTAGCCTTTGCGAGCGCGTGCGAGGTACGAGGTCTAAAACCAGCTTTCGAAGCATTTCAACTTCGAAAGGTTTTTCCAACCGTCCGTCCGCCCCACAAGCATCGACTTGCTTCGTATCGAGCTCCATGAATGAGCTCCACATGAGGATTACTGGGATCGCGGCTGTTTGGGCGTCTTTTTTGAGATCTCGGCAAACATCATAGCCCGAGCGCTTCTGCAGCAAGATATCGGCAAATACCAGGTCTGGTTGGAACGACTTCGAGACCTCTAAAACGTCGAGACCGACAGGCACAGCTTTGACTTCGACCGCGAAGTCTTGAAGCGCCAATTGAATGACTTTTTTGATGGTGACGCTTTCATCTGCCAGTAAGACGCGCAATGCCATAAATCGAGTGAATCCTTCCTTGAGAAAACTGTCAAGAGAGTGACGAATGGTGCGGTACGCCGTAAGGTTTATCCATGATCTCAATCATCGACCGCTATATCGCGAAGATGTTCTTCGGCTACTTTTTGGGCGGCCTTATCGTCTTTGTGACCCTGTTCGTGACGATCGACTATATGTCGAACTTCGTTCGTAGCGATGCGGCTCTCGAGTCCGTGGTTTCTTACTATCTGCTATCAACCCCAGCCCTCGTTTATCAAATGCTGCCAGTGGCGTGCTTGATGGGGGTCGTTTTTACTCTGGGCTCTTTGGGAAAAACCAACGAACTCATCGCGCTTTTCGCAAGCGGAATGAGCCTTGCCAGAGTTAGTCTGCCGATTCTTGTCCCGGTAGTGTTTGTGTCCTCGATCGGCTTTTTTCTAAATGACCGCATTGTGCCGTTTCTTAATCAGAAAAAAAACTATGTTTTCTTTGTCGAGATCCGAAAACAACCCGGTCTTTATTCGACGGTCAAGACTGATCGCATTTGGTATCGATCGGGAAACTCTCTATACAATATCAAGACCCTTCAGCCTGAAACGGCGACCGCTATGGGCTTAACGATGTACCAGTTTGACTCCTCCTGGAAACTTGCGCAGATGCTGACCGCCGAGAGTGTGAGACTTCAAGGGTCGTCGTGGGATCTTGAAAAAGGGACCGTCACTATTTTCCCGGCAGATTCAAATGTGCCGATGACGGCCGCCTTCAAACAGAAACGTATAAAGGTGGCGGAGGATGCAAAAGATCTTCAGAGCAGCGGTCAGAGCACCGATTCGCTCTCGCTAAAAGAGCTCAATCGTTTTATCGCTAAAAATAAAGAGTCCGGACTCGATACAACTCGCTATGAAGTCGACTATCACGGGAAACTAAGTTTTGCCCTCGCTGCCTTTGTCATGAGTTTGATTGGGATTCCGTTTTCCGTTGGCAAGCAGCGCTCGGGATCTGCTGCTTTCAATGTTGGTATCACCATCGGCCTCGCGTTTGCTTACTGGGCCTTTTATTCCTCCGGACTTACTCTCGGCCGGCACGGTGCTTTGCCGCCCGCGTTGGCCGCCTGGGTGCCAAACGTAGCGATGGTTGCATTCGCTGTGTTCATGCTTGTACGCATGCGGCGGTAAAAAATCATGAGCCGGCCATCTAGCGCCAGTTGAACTCGACAAGAATCGGAAGGTGGTCCGAGCGCGGATGCGGCGCACCTCGATCTTCTTCAATGTGGCGATACCTAGAGACAAGAAGAGCATTCGAAACGAACACAAAATCGATCTGCTGTTGCGGAGGCCCGAGAGTCGGAAATGTCCACGAGGGACCTTCTGGTGCAACAGTCGTTCTGGCATCGCGCAGATCTGGGGCCAAGCTCGACAGCAGTGTGTAGGGAGAACTTCCTGGTTGAGAGTTGAAATCGCCAAGGATCAATATCGCATCACGCAAGCGCCATCCAAATCGACCGAGTAAAAGCCGTGCACTTTCCTCTCTGGCCTGGCTGCCGATATGGTCAAAATGGGTGTTGAGAACTTCAAATTCTTTTCCGGAGGTCACGGCGGTGAATTTTGCCCAAGTTGCGATTCGCGGGAGGACGGCGTCCCAACCTTTTGCTCCTGGAGTGTTGGCGTCAGGCGCTAGCCAAAACGTCCCGCTTTGTTTCAGGCTCAATCGATCTCGCCGATAGAAAATAGCATTGAATTCGCCACCGTCGGCTCCGTCATCTCGACCCACGCCAACCCAAGAAAATTCGGGCAAAAGATGGTTTAAATCATCAATCATCGACCGCGTTGCTTCCTGAGTCGCAAGTACGTCAACTCGTTCTCGTCTGAGCAAATCGGCAATCATTTGTTTACGTGTGGCCCACGGACCGACTTCAAAGGGTGAAAGCCGAGTCTGAAGATTAAAACTCATCGCTCGAAGATCATCCGTCGAGGCCGAGGCTTGCGAAGTTAAGCCGACTAAGAGCAAAAAAATATTCAAGATCGAAAAAAGGTTGGTTTCTATTCGTAAAAATAAAAACGGTCGCGGTTTTGCCATGGACTTTGTTAGCGCAAAAGAAAAATAATGGGTAGCAAGGTTTATCGCGGAAATTTGCTATTGAAAACAGCTTTCGTGGAGCGCGACTATGTTTCCCGAATTAAAAGGCATAAAACTGATTTTATTGAAGAAACGCCATGAAGCCTCGTCGCGTCAGCCAAAACAATTTAGAAATTTGGCATTCGCTAAGCTTTATTCGCTCGAGCAATTGACAGATTCAGACAGTTTTATCTAGTGCTTAGCGCTCGTCAGTTCATAATTTGCTCTTCAAGGAAAGAAATTTTTTATATGAGATTCAGAATCATGTTTCTAAGCATTTTCTTTTGTTCGCTGGCCCCAGCTTTCGGCAGTCCGAATATGAATGCCGAAGATAAGAACTCTGACGGAAAAGGAGTCGTGGCACAGATCGCCGATTATAATGGAGTACAATATCTCAACATCAAGTACACTTCCGATTTGAACGTTTGCAATAATGGCGGAGACGTTTCCCCCATCGAGCTAAAGATCGTATTCGTAATGGGCGACGGCGCGACGGCCACCCAATATGAATATCCGCTGAGTCCGAACTGTCCGAATATTGGTACCGAAGCCGAGTTTGGTTTTAACTCAAAAGACGGACTCGTTCGAGAATCATGGAGGAGGCTTGGCCCGTCGGATCCCTATATCTGGGATCGACTATTTCCCAGAAACTCCGAGGGCGCTCGTTGGTACGCGCTGCGTGTTTACTTCGTGCGCAGCCACCGGGGCATTGGGTTCCTGCCAGATCGAAAAGACGGCAATGACTACCGCCTAATTTTCCAATAGTTGAAACGTAAACGAACCGCAGCCCTAAGAGGGGCGAGGTCTCGCAATCGCTAACGACATTTGAAAAAATGTCGTTTCTTTTTTTGCCTCCTTCAACCTGATACACTCTTTGGATTGCGAATATTTCAATTCCGCTTGGGAATTTCCATCTTGTCTTGATCTCCCGTCTTCGGAATGCAGAAACGGTCGGTACATCGCCGAATTTTTTAATTATTCAATTGGGGGAAATATGAAGCAGCTTACTTTTTTATCGACCGCTCTCTTTGCAGGAATCTTGGGCCTTTCCAACATCGTCAGTGCCGCTGAAATCGTGTCAGCTGAACTCGATGGCGCCGAAAAAAATATTTTGATTGGCGTTCGCCACGGCGGCGGCTGTGGTGATCACGAATATTCGTTAAAATTAAAAGGTTGCGCGGAATCGATGCCGGTTCAATGCCAAGCCGAGCTTGTGCACAAGACCAACGACTTTTGCGAAGCACTTTTGCATCGCACAGCGGTCATCAACCTCGAAGCCACAGGAATCAAGGGCGAGTATTATTCTGGAGGGTCGCTGACGATCAAAGGCGCCAACGGTTCTACGGCGACAATCACGTTGCCAGAGTTTGCTACAGCAGTGCCGCCTGTCGTTTCGTCTCGCGCAGTGCCGCAAGTCAAATGCACCACTCACGCTGGTTCAGAACTTCAAGTGTTCGAGACTGAAAAAGTCCTTTCGCTAGTCACAAAGACCGGCGAAAAAAACCAATATGGGATTGTCGACATCGATGTCCGAATTCTCGAATCAATTCCAGAAGTTTTTCAGACGCGCTACAAGCTTGATGACGGCCGAACTGTTGTTATCGAATTTCGCGGCAAAAGCCAGGTAGGAACGGGATATTTTATCCGTGTTTCTGGCGACACTTCGCCAAATTTCCCATCTTGCGAACGCCTGTAAGCGATTTGACGCCAGTTTAAGGCCCGCTGAAGAACTTGAACTGGCGGCTTCTCCCGGTTAGGATGGCGGCGGTGAAACTAGAAGTTCTTCGTTATCCAGATCCGCGTCTTCGAAAAAAAGGTTTGTCCGTGACGGAAGTTACGGACGAACACCGTGCACTCGTTAAGAACATGATCGAAACGATGTACGAAGAAAATGGCATCGGCTTAGCGGCCCCGCAGGTCGGCGAAAGTATCAGGCTTCTGGTCATCGACACGCGCCCTACGGATGAAGATGGAAATCCGACAGCAGAGGGTCTAACTGAGCTTGAGATGTCTGTGAAGCAGCCGCTCGCAATTTTTAATCCCGAAATTCAAGTGCAAAAAGATCTTACGACTTACGAAGAAGGTTGCCTCTCGGTCCCTGGATTCTTCGACACGGTCGAGCGTGCACTTTACGTTGAAGTTAAAGGTCTGGACGAAAACGGAAAAGAGCTTCTGATTAAGACCGATGGTCTTTTGGCGATTTGCCTACAGCACGAAATGGATCATCTTGAAGGAAAGCTCTTCATCGATCGATTGAGTTTCATCAAATCGAACAAGATCAAAAATAAAATCAAAAAATCAGGTTATCCAACGCCAGAAGAAGTCGTTGAAGAGCGAAAGAAAGTTCGCGAGCTTCGCGCGGAACGTCGTGCAGCCGGTGAGAATACGAAAAAGAAATGAGCAAAGTTCGCATTCTCTTTATGGGGACGCCTGATTTTGCTCGGACCGCACTTCAGTCGATGCTGGAAGATGAACATTTTGAAATAGCGGCAGTTGTTACTCAACCGGATCGTCCGGCAGGAAGAAAAATGCAGCTCACGCCTTCGCCAGTAAAAAAACTCGCACTTGAAAAAGGTCTGACGGTGTTAACTCCGGAAACGGTGAACACCGAATTTTTTCGTGACCAAGTTCAGGGCCTTGCCGTTGAGAGTGCGGTGGTTGTGGCATTTGGTCAGCTATTGGGCGACGCGTTCCTTGCTCTGTTTCCGAAGGGTGCGGTTAACGTTCATGGCTCGCTTCTTCCTAAGTGGCGTGGTGCTGCGCCGATTCAACGATCCATCATGGCGGGCGACACGGAAACAGGCGTCGCACTGCAGATTGTGGTGAAGAAGCTCGATGCTGGACCGGTGTTAGGTGTTCGAAGAATTCCCTTGAATGAAAATGAGACGGCGACTGAAGTATACCCGCGGTTGGCGCAGCTTGGCTGCGAGCTTTTGAGCACCGAATACATGGACTACCTTCGGGGAAATCTGACACCCGTCGCACAAGATGAATCTCGAGTCAGTCATGCCGCCAAGATTAAGAAGTCAGAAGCAGCCATTGATTGGAATTGTCCCGCTCATCAAATCGTTAATCTTGTGCGTGGATTGGCGTTGGGACCTGTGCCCCACGCGAGACGAGCCGATGGCGCCTCGTTCAAAGTCCATCGTGCAGTCTGCGCTACGGTTGGGGCTGGGCAGGCTGCGCGAGGCGCACATAAGCCCCCGGGTACGGTGCTAGGCGTTTCTGAGTCTAGCATAGATGTCTTAGCTGGTGATGGCGCGGTGGTTAGGCTTATGGAAGTCCAACCTGAATCGCGTGCACGTCTTACACTTAAAGATTATTTGCATGGGTATGCGGTTTCGATCGGCGAAGTGTTTCTGGCTGGTTCTATAGCTGGGCAAAAAGGTGAGGTTTCATGAGTCCGTGGTCATTGAATTCAAAGCTCGGTGGACCACTGCTTGCGCCATCGATACTAAGTGCTGATTTCGCCAGGCTAGCCGAGGAAGTTTCGTCGGTCGAAATGATGGGAGCAGATTGGATTCACGTCGACGTGATGGACAATCATTTTGTGCCCAATTTGACGATTGGCGCGCCCGTCGTAAAGAGCCTTCGAAAGGCAACAAAGATGCCTTTGGATTGTCATCTGATGGTGGAAAACCCAGAAAAGCTGATTCCGGATTTTCTAAAAGCAGGCGCAGATGGAATTACGATTCATGTTGAAAGCACGAAGGATGTGAAGGCGGCGGTTGCCATGATTCGCGCTGGCAACGCCCGAGTCGGAATCACTCTTCGCCCACGGACTCCACTAGCCGAGGTCATCCCGTATTTGTCGATCGTGGATCTGGTTCTCGTCATGACTGTCGAGCCAGGTTTTGGCGGTCAGAGCTTCATGCAAGACCAAGTGGCGAAAGTAACAGAGCTGAGAAAGTTGATTCACGAGCAAAATCTGAAAGTCGTTATTCAGGTCGACGGCGGAGTGAATTCCAAAACGGCTAAAGAGCTGAAAGATGCCGATTGCCTTGTTGCCGGGAGCGCTATTTTCGGTGCAAGCAACCGCGGCGAAGCAATGAAGTCGCTGGCTCTTTCCCGTCTTTAAATCTGGCCTTGAGCTTTCGCTGTAAGGTCGCTATGACGGCGTGATATGAAACAAAGCAATGGCCAGATCAATAAAGAGTTCGTTGAACTGACGGGTGAAGACGTCGATCTTAAAACGATTTGGCGAGTTGCAAACTCGTGGAACAGCCCTGTGTCTGCAGTTCAAGTAGGACTATCTGAGGGTGCTAAGAACGCCATGACGATTTCTAGAAACTACATCGAATCGCGCATGGCAACTGGTGAGGCGATTTACGGTGTGAATACTGGGTTCGGTGCATTTTCATCGGTTCGGATCAGCGACGAAGAGATTGAAACCCTGCAACGTAATTTGATTCGTTCCCATTCCGTTGGCATCGGCGATTATTTTACGAAAGAACAATCACGAGCGATTTTGTTTTTGCGCGCCAATGCTCTTTCGCGAGGGCATTCTGGGATTCGAGTCGTGGTTGTCGAAAAGCTTTTGGAATTTTTGAACAACGACTTAATTCCTGCGATTCCTCAACAAGGCTCCGTCGGTGCGAGCGGTGATCTAGCGCCACTTTCGCATTTGGCCTTGGCGATCATTGGCGAAGGAAAAATCTTTGACCCAGACGACCAAGAATTTGCATCAGCAGTTCGAGCTGGCCGCGCACAGACTAAGCATCCCCGTGTGGTTCCAGTTGCCGAAGTCTTGAAAAAAAAGGGCATCGCTCCGTTGGAGCTGAAAGCAAAAGAAGGTCTTTCAATGATCAACGGCTGCCAGGTTATGACCGCCGTAGGTCTGCTGGCGGCTTACGAAGCAAAGAATTTGGCATTGCTAACAGACCTCGCAGGGTCGATGACCGTCGAAGCTATGCAGGGCTCGCGCGCTGCATTTGATCCACTTAATTCGATGGTTCGTCCGCACGAAGGCGAAATGAAGACGGCGAGAAATCTGAATGTGGTGCTTGGTGATACTTCACCGATTGCCGAGTTTCACAAAGATTGTGGCCGAGTTCAGGATGCGTACTCGCTTCGGTGTATGCCGGCGGTTCATGGCGCAGCAAAAGATGCGCTTCGACGTGGTATTCAAGTATTGGAAGTGGAAGCCAATTCTTCGACCGATAATCCACTTGTGTTTGCCCCGTCAGGTCCTGGTGGCGAGGGAAAGATTCTTTCTTGTGGAAACTTTCACGGCGAGCCAGTGGCATTTCAACTGGACTTCATGGCGATTGCACTTTCCGCGATGGCCTCGATTTCTGAGTGCCGGATCGAAAAGTTAATCAATCCTGCAATGTCTGGTCTTCCAGCGTTTTTGGCTCCCAAGGGGGGGCTCAACAGCGGTCACATGATTGTTCAGGTCGCAGCAGCGTCGCTTGTGAGCGAAAACAAGATATTGTCGCACCCAGCGAGTGTCGATTCGATTCCTACTTCGGCCGACAAAGAAGATCACGTTTCAATGGGGACCATAGCGGCACGAAAATTTCAGGCGATCGTTCGCAATGCGGAGTCAATAGTGGCGATGGAGTTTTTAGCCGCCGCACAGGCCTTGGATATGCTGAAAGACGACAAAGGCAAGACACTTAAGTCGGCTGGCCTCGTAAAAGAGGCCCACGATCTAATTCGAAGTCAGGTGCCGTTTGCAGAAACGGACAGGATTTTCCACGAAGACATCGAGGCCATTCGGGGCCTCATTCGATCCGGGCGGCTTGTGTCCCTGATCGCTTCACTTGAGTTTTAAGGAGCTTCACAATTGATGCCTTCTTAAAGTGGAACCGGAGAAGTTTTTCTTTTGAAACGCATCGTTTTTACCGGGCACCCGGAGTTCCTGAACAGAGGGCCAGGGAGTCTGGTACAATAGCCCTCATATGAAAACTCAGAAAAATTTCAAATGGCTTCTGTTGGCACTCGCTTTAACACTTCTTTCGGTCTGGATTCCGCTAGCAGCAGATGCCGCGACGGGAAAGCGTAACGCGAAATCTGAGGAAAGCGCGCCGGCTACGGTCTTTTCCTGTCGCGCATTTCCGAATGAACGCCCAGATCTCATTCAATACGGCTATCTTCACACAGGAAGTCTAAAAGGCATATTGGTCTTAGCGAATGGGATGTCGATCGAACTTGAGCGAACTCAACCAGGACGCTTAACATACCGATACATGCGTGGTGCAAAGCTAATCACACACGGTGCAATCGAAGCGTCCACGAGTCAGTTTGCCATGTCTGCCGGTGGACCTTGGGGCGCAGAGCTTCATTGCGTCACGGCCAAAGAATAAGCCGACGTATAGAAACGCCGCCACGGGCAGTTAGTTGATTTAGCGTGGTTTTGTTAAAGTGTGAAGGCCACACGTTTTCAAGGCGTCGACGAAGATTCTAAAACCCGCGGCTTGTTTTTCTAAAAGCCCCATTACAATTGGGTCTTTGAGGCGACCTTCCGGGTTTAAATCAGTTTTTTTGTAATGCTGGAAAACATTTATCAGGAATATTCGCTCGGGGAATATAAACGAATTGCGATAGCCAAAAACCTGCTGCAAATGCTCGACGGGACGCAGGCCACCAAACATTCCTCCAAGGCCCACGAAGCAAACAGGCCGAGCTTCGAAAGCGTCTGGGTACTTCAAATGGTCGATAAAGTACTTCAGCACACCTGGCATCGAACCGTTGTACTCGGGCGCGACGACGATCAAGCCGTCTGACTTTTCGACCTTGCTTGCCGCTTCAAGTAGGATGGGGTGCGTGACATTGCCATATTGCGCGCCGGACTGCATGCCCTTTACGATGTCTTGAAGGTCCAAAAGTTCGACTTCTTCGCCATGGTTTTTACGGTAAATATCTTGAATAAGCTCGGCGACTTTGCGCGAGTTTGACCCTGGGCGATCGGTACCAACAATAATGTGTTTCATGAAAATCACGTACCATAGGTTTATTGCCAGATGAACGCTTTATTCCCGCATGAACTGAAAAACCTTGTGCCCTAGACGGTCCGATTTATCTTCACACTTTTTAAGTGGAAGAGAAAAATCGCAAGCGCAAGCCAGATGCTTGCAAAGCCAGCCAGCCGCGACGATTCCAGTGGCTCGTTAAAAAAGAAGATTGCCGCCAGAAATTGAAAGCTTGGGGAAAGATACTGGAAGAAACCCAAAATAGAAAGCGGCAGGCGTTGTGCCGCGACTCCGAACAGAAGAAGAGGAATCCCGGTAATTGCGCCCCCGCCGATTATCAAGGTCCATTCGAGCGGGGTCAGGCTAGCCGGAGATGTCGAAAGTGCTGCCCTAACCGGCTCAAGCCAATGAGGTGCCGAAGACGTAAGCTCGCCGATTTTGGCAGTGCTTTCGCTCGCACTCGCGCTGAATCGAATGGCAATTGCGCCGGAAATGGCGAAAGGCAAAAGCACGGAAGTTTCGACCATCGACAAAATAGTGGCGTCACCTGGAACCGTTTTTTTAATGTAACCATAGCTGGCAAATGTAACAGCCAGGCCTAGGGCAATCCATGGCGGACGGCCGTAATCAATCGTTAGCCAAGTGACGCCGATCACTGCGAAAAACAGAGACAGCTTCTGGAGTCTTGAAAGGTGTTCTTTGAAAACTAGCGCACCGATTGCGACGTTGATGAGGGGAATGATGAAGTACCCGAGACTCGTTTCCATTACATGACCGTGGGTCACCGCCCAAACGTAAAGAAGCCAATTGAAGGCGATAAATACTGCAGCGACCGATAGCTTTCTGCGAGTCTGCGGATTACGGAAAACTGAACTAAACTGATTTAGTCGCCCTTGAGCGGCAGCAACGGCAGCATAAAAGATCAGGGACCAAATCACTCGATGACTCATAGTCTCGAGTGCGGAGACCCGTTTTACTAAATGCCAGTAAAGTGGGAAAAAGCCCCAGGCAGAATAGGCCAGGATGGCGGCGATAATGCCTTTTCGGTCAAGAGCGTTTGGAGTCTGCACGGTGGCAGAATCTATGATGCACGGCTGCCAAGTCTAGTTAAGGTTAGTTGAGGCAATTGATTTGGCCGAAAGATCCAGTAATTTCCTATTGAGCCAGGGGGATTTATGACTACGGCAAAGGGACCGCGCGAAGTTCGCGCACCACAGGGAACAACACTTCATTGCAAAGGTTGGCTGCAAGAAGCTGCTTATCGAATGATTCAAAATAATCTCGATCCAGATGTAGCAGAGCGTCCGATGGATCTCGTCGTATACGGTGGAATCGGTAAAGCCGCTCGAAACTGGCCGGCCTTTGACAGTATATTAAAAGCTCTCACGACCTTAGAAAATGACGAGACGCTTTTAGTTCAAAGCGGAAAGCCAGTAGGCATCGTTAAAACACACGAAGATGCACCGCGCGTGCTTCTGGCAAATTCAAACCTCGTCGGCAAGTGGGCGACGTGGGATGTGTTTCACGAACTCGATAAAAAAGGTCTCATGATGTACGGTCAAATGACTGCTGGGTCATGGATCTACATCGGCACCCAGGGAATAGTGCAGGGTACTTACGAAACATTTGCAGAATGTGGACGTCAGCATTTTTCCAAGTCAAGGTACTATTCGGAGGAGACGCCCCTGCGTGGAACCAGCGTGCTTACTGCGGGTCTTGGCGGGATGGGCGGAGCGCAGCCTTTAGCGGCTGTATTTGCAGGCGCAGCGTGCTTAGCCGTTGAAGTCGACAAAACACGGATCGATTTCCGATTGCGAACGAAATATGTCGACGAAGTTGCAACAGATTTGGACGATGCAATTCGCCGAATCAATGACTACAAAGAAAAAGGAATCGCAAAGTCGGTCGCACTTCATGGCAACATGGCGGCGGTTATTCATGAACTCGCTAAGCGCGGGTTTCAACCTGACGTCCTGACGGATCAAACTAGCGCGCACGATCCACTTAACGGGTATATCCCGGATGGTTTTTCGCTAGAAGAAGCAGCTATTCTTCGCAATGCAGACGCGAAACGCTATCAGGCACTTTCCATCAAGTCGATGGCAAAACATGTTGCCGGGATGCTCGCGATGCAGGCCAAAGGTGCAATCACCTTTGATTACGGAAACAATATTCGCGCACGCGCTGTGGAAGGCGGCACCGCCGATGCATTTAAGATTCCTGGGTTCGTGCCAGAATATATCCGCCCACTATTTTGTCGAGGCTCGGGTCCGTTTCGATTTGTTGCTCTTAGCGGCGACCCGCAAGACATCAAAGCTTGTGACGATGTACTTCGCGAACTGTTTCCTGGCAAAAAATCCCTCCACCGTTGGCTCAATATGGCGCAGGAGCGAATTGCATTTCAGGGTTTGCCGGCACGCATTTGCTGGCTTGAATACGGTGAACGCGACCGCGCAGGGCTAGCCATCAACGAGCTGGTCCGCACCGGAAAAGTAAAAGCACCGATTGTCATAGGTCGCGATCACTTGGATTGTGGCTCGGTGGCTTCACCAAATCGCGAAACCGAAGCGATGAAAGATGGCTCGGACATGATCGCCGATTGGCCGATTTTGAACGCCTTGGTGAACACCGCTTGCGGTGCAACGTGGGTCAGTTTCCATCATGGCGGCGGCGTGGGTATGGGCTACTCCCTTCATGCTGGCCAAGTGATAGTCGCCGACGGAACATTAAAAGCGGCGGCGCGCTTAAAGCGTGTGTTAACTGCAGATCCTGCCATGGGAGTTTTCCGTCATGTCGACGCTGGCTATGAAGAAGCGAAAGAAATCGCGAAACAGCGCGGCGTGAATGTCCCGGGTCTGACGCTTTAAAGAGCGGCCAAGCTCGCGCTCTTTGATTCTGCAGTAATCGCAACTTCGGCAGGCGCTGTTTCTGCCTGAATGGCTTCAGCAATTGCGTGGATCGACACTAGCTCAGTCTCTTTGTGAGCAAGTGATGCGATCGCGGAAAACTGGAATGAAATTGAAGCTCCGAGGCCCAATGCAAGACTTAGAAGCGTTCCAACTAAAAACTGTTTTTTGTTCTTCGAAGCTTGGATTGCGGATTTCGATTTTAGCAGTGGGCAATTGAGCTTCGACATTTGAATCCCCTTTTAGCAGTGTTCCTGGTACGCACTTAGAATCGCATGCAGGGCGGCCAAAAGTTCAATTGCGACGGCCTCTTAACGAAGCCGTCTCAGATTGAGATTTTGTCTAATTTAGTTCGTAGATTGTCTTCGGATCGTCACGGCTTGTGATTATTTAGACAGCTCGCGCTTCAATTCGCGAATCGCCTCGAGGAATTTCTTTTCCTGCTGTTCTCGGTCCAATTGATCGAGGTGGTTGTGAGCGTGCTGCACATCCAAATCATTTTCCAACGATTGATCCATCGAACGCATGCTGACTGGAGGGATTTCGACGGGTCCAGTTTCACCATTCTCTTCCGTTAGGCGGCCAGTTTTTGTAGCTATTTTCCGTTTAGCCTCTTTGATCATGCGCAAGGATTCTACCTTAGGCATATCCATCAAGTCTTTCACCGCTTTGATTTCAGCGACGATCTCGGGCCAGAAGTTTTGTTCAGCTGCAGACATCAAAGGAGCAATGTAGCCTTCGAATTCGGCGGCCTTCTTTATCGCCTCACCTCGTGAAAATTCCATGTACCAGGTAGATGGTGTTCGGGCGCCAGAATTCTTGAATTCCTCTTTGGACCAGAGATCGATCAACATGCCTTCGATCGCTATTTCTTCAAGGTCCTTTCGGAACATGTGATGGTGCCCGATTCTTACGAGCTGCTCTAATTCCTTCACTGCGGAAGCCAAATCACCTCGGTTTGGAAGCGCTTCGAAATCGTTGAAGAACTTCTTGAACTGAGCGGTATGATACTTCGTCATCTTGTCGAGCATGACGTTTGACGGAATTTCCTTTGTTGCTTTGCGCCCCTGATTGAAATTGTAGTGCATCATTTCGTGGACGAGGGTCCATCGGTCGCTGACATGGTTGACCAAGATCGTGGGATTAATCATTTCACGTTCGCGACAATTAGCTCCCGTATCCTCTCCGCAGTTCTCAAAAAAGAGACCTTGTAAGCTGGCGTTGCCATTGGTCCCTGCAGAAGCCTGAGACCAGACAGTTTGTAGACTAGCTTCCGCATCGGGCACTCCGAAATAGTTGGGGCACTTGCCAGCGGCTGAGCCAGTAACAACTTTTCTCAACTTAATTCCGAGTGAGTTCACATACTGAGTCGTCGATTTTACCGACGCATCGAGAACTGCCTCAAGATCAAAGCGATCATATGGTTTGCCGAAAAATTCGGATGGAACAAAATCTGTTTTGCCAGCGTTTGCGACAATCGCCGATAGGCCGACTTCAGGATGTTGATCGCAAGCCGAGAGATCAACTTTGGGGACTACGTTACCGCTTTCTCCACCGCCACCTCCGCCGCCTCCACACGCGCTAAGAAAAAGTGTTGCTGAAATAGTAAGTCCGAGCCCGAATGCTTTTGATTGAACCATGATGTTCTTCCCCCTCAAGACGACGCATCAAAAGAGATGGTTCCAAACCGGAACTTTCTCTTGAGATAGGGGATTACTGGGTTTTTCGTCCGGGGGCACGCGAAAAATCGCGGTAAAGTTTATATACCGCGAGCCGCACTTTGAGTGTCGAATTTGCCTGAGTGGCGCCCTCCGAAGAGGCGGGCATCAACGGTTTTTGCTTTTGCGATTGCCGTTCGGAAATCATCGCCGCCATCCAAAAGCGACAAATGCTCAAGAAAAATGCGATCGATTTCGCCGGACTGCGTGCCAGACGTCTTTCGGATTTCCCACCACATTGAGGCGTAGATCAAACCGAGAGCCTGAGCATAGCCAGTAGCCGTTGTGAAGGTCGCGGTCGCCGTAATTGTCGAAAGTGAAGCAAGATCACGTGCGACTCCGGAAATGATCTGCGGGTTTCCTGTATTGACTAGCGCTTCGCCGATCCGCGTTCGCTCCGGAAACATAGATGCTGCGAAGTATTCTCCGACACCAAACCGAATTGCATTTGCGCAGCCAACAGCTGCTGTGCAGCAGCCCTTATCCACCGCATTACACGTGCTGTGCTTTGCTGCAGACAGGGATGTCCAGCCGGCCGGGTTGGCGTGCATAAGATTGGCGACTCCAAAAAGATGAATTGCCACGTCGCCGCTCCATGCGACAGACCCAGCTTCTGAAGTTTTAAGACGAATCGTATTTTTAGCGAAATCAAAACCGGTGATCGTATCGTCGACGATGACCTTAATGTTTTTTCCTTTGGCAGGAAGAGCTCCATTGCTGCGAGCATCAAAGTATTCAGCCGCGCGGTTAATCCAGTAATACGTGTTCACTTGTTCAAAGGCAGACGACCCACTTGCAGCCGGCGCAACTTTCATGCTCGCCGCAGTGGTCGACACCTCTGCGGACTTCAATGCGTCAATTGAAATCGTAGAATTTTCGAGTTTACCATTTCCGTTGAGTGAGGTCAGTTTCACGCCATACAAAGCTTCCGCTGAAAGTTGGTCAAGGCGCGTGGCAGGTACGTTCGACAGCTGGGTTCCTGTTCGTGCGATCGGATTTTGCAACAACACGCAAGCGTCGTAAGCAGGATTGGTTCGGCAGGAAGCATCGTATTTGTCTGTCGCCGGCGTAAGAACAGCTCCCGCACTGCCTGTCGAGCCAAGTGACGCAAATTGGGTTAACTTTGATGAGTCGACGGCGAATTCGCCACAGTTTTGGTAGCTAAGAATCATTGCAATGGCAGCAATGGCGAAGGTGGCTTTTGACGGGCGCTTCCGCTTGCTGATGGTTTTTTCTTGTTGCGCGGTCTTCATTAGAAAGCCTCCGTTGCGCCGTTGCCGGCGATCACATGTCGACTAAAGAAAAGCTTTGCAGCGCGCTCTAGATCAAGAGTTGCACCGCCTCGGAAGGCCGTGTTGAGTGCAGTCACTGGCCGAGCACTGTCGGTCAACAAATTCAAAATGTCCGACGGTGCGTAGGCAATTCCGCGCGCTCGATGGGCAGCGACAAGTAGGGCTGCGGCCCCGGCGACGACTGGTGACGCCATCGATGTGCCCTGAAGAGCGGTGTAGGTGTTGCCTGTGTAAGTGGAGAGAATTCCGTTAGAGCCAGGTGCACCGATCCAAACGTAGGTGGGACCAAAGTTAGAAAAACCGGAACGAGCTCCGGAGACAGCGTCGACGGAACCGACCGCGATGGATCCCGGAATATCTTTTGCGTAGCCCGACGGTGCGAAGAAGTTTGTTCCTGCGTCCATTAAGGCGTTGCTATTTCCAGCGGCGATGACCACTACGGTTCCTCGAGAAACTGCATACGCAACTGCATCTCGAAGTGCAGTGCTAGTAAACTGGCCGCCAAGGCTGAGATTTAAGACATGGGCTCCTTGATCTGCGGCATAGCGAATCCCATTGACGATATTCGCCGGCGCACCAGAACCCGCTGCATCCAGAACCTTTACGCCCATGATTTTCACACGCGTGCCCATAACTCCTGTTACACCGATTGCATTGTTGGCGCGTGCGCCGACGATCCCAGCAACGTGAGTTCCGTGACCGTTGTCATCGGTAGGATTGTCGTCGTTGTTAACAAAATCGAAACCGTTGTTTCCCCCGGCGTTTTGGAAGCGGTTGTCAATTAAATCGGGGTGCGTGTGTAAAACTCCCGTATCAACAACGGCGACAATGACATCTGTTGGAAGGTTCGCGATCGTGATCGCGGCATCTGAATAAAACCAATCCCACGATATAAGAGCTTTCGAATGGGTGATGTGCCGAGCGTCCGCTACTTGGGCATCGTTCACGGTCGCGAGTGAACTGACGTTTTCCTCGGCTTCTTGGGCAGCTTTTGTAAACGAATCTGCACCCGTGTCCGAGATGGGAGCAATAAACTGACGCACTTGATTTTCGTCGATGCGCAGTAGGCAAGGATCTTGGTTCGCTTCGCTCTCAAGCTTTGCCAAAGAAAGATCTTCTGCCGGGGTCATGTCGACGGCCTCGAAGCGAACTGGCGCGTCCTTTTTTCCGCGACACTCGTTGTCGTAGAGAGCCATCAGCTGTGTGCCTTTCGGAATGATCGAATCGTCCGGCGAACTAAGTTTTCCGCTTAGGCCCATGGCCGACGCCTTTTGTGAACTGACAACTATTTCCGATGTCAGACGAATTTTTTGGTCGCCAACGGGTGCGCCATCAGCTTCAACAGAGTTGGCAAAAGAAGCCATTGCACGAACTGTTTGATCTTCGTCGTCAGCGCGTTGGCTGAAAACTGCCGCTGATTGATCTGTAGGAGAGTGGCAATTGAATCCGAGAGGCGCGATTGAAAACACGAGGCCAATCCAAAGAAGAAGTCCACGTGTCCGGCGCGGATTGCGCCGAGATTGTCTCAGTTTAAGACCCATGTCTTATCGTCCCCTTTAATGCGCTCAAAACCTATATCGACTGATTTCAACAGTGTTTTATCGGAGTTTTAGGCACTGCCTAAAACTTTATCGACAAAGCCTCACCGTTGGCCCCTAAGCAATCGATCTATCGAACGTGAGTCTTAGGGAAGCAAGTCTTGATCCAGTGACGATCAGTCTGGAGATGCGGTTTCGGGCATTCTGAACCGACTTTGTGCTTTGCGGAGTGTTTGCGAAATTGACGATGGCCATCTTCCTAGACTCGTCCTAAAGTGAGACACAAATGAATAACATAACTGAAACCATTTCGGCCATTCATCAAAGCTTGCGGCAACACGCCAAAGTCATTCGCGAATTTTCTCCGTCAGCCTCGCTTCGATGGCGTGAAGAGGCACTTCTAAAATTACGAAAATCAGTTCAGCTTCGCGAGCAGCAAATCACGGTTGCCTTGATGGCGGATCTTGGAAAACCCGAGTTCGAAGCATTTGCGAATGAGTACGGATTTGTTCTGAAGGAATTGAATCATACTTTAAAAGAATTCCGCGGCTGGGCCCAAGATGTTTCATGTGAAACCCCATTAGCACTATGGCCGGCAAGTTCAAAAATTGTTTTCGAGCCAAAGGGCGCGGTACTCATTATCGCTCCGTGGAACTATCCATTTCAATTGAGCATTGGTCCGTTGATCTCCGCCATCGCCGCAGGAAATTCGGTTCTTTTGAAGCCATCTGAGTTTGCACCTGCGACAGCGCAGGTTGTGGCCGAGATCGTCGCCGAAGTCTGGCCGAAAGGAGAAGTGGTCGTTGTTTCCGGTGATGGGGACTTTGCTGCTCAATTGACGGATCGACGCTGGGATCATGTTTTCTTCACTGGCAGCACACAAGTTGGGCGAAAAGTGATGACGGCTTGCGCGCAACATCTGACACCGGTGACATTGGAGCTAGGCGGAAAGAGCCCATGTATCTTCGGCCCGTTCAAATCCAACTCGAAAAATTTTGACGTAGCTTTGCGGCGCCTCATTTGGGGAAAGTTCATGAATGCCGGGCAGACCTGCATTGCTCCGGACTATGTACTTGTTCATGAATCCAATCGGAATCGCTTTCTGGATGAGTTTCCCAAAGTCATTCAGGATTTTTACGGCAGTGACCCCTTAAAATCCGCTTCGCTTTCAAAAATTGTTTCCCACCAACACTTTGACCGTCTCGAGTCGCTTCTTAGCGATTGCAAAATTCTGTTTGGAGGAAGACGAGAGCGTTCATCAAAAAGTTTTGGTCCGACGCTAGTCGAGGCGGACCCACAGGTTGCAAAAATTTGGAGCGAAGAAGTATTCGGTCCGATTCTTCCGGTATTATTTTGGAAAAGCGAACAGGATCTCGATTCTATGATCGAGAAAAATCCGCGACCGCTTGCGCTTTACGTACTTGGTGAAAACGCGACGCAAAGCGATCGCTGGTTAAGAAGGTACTCGTTTGGGGGCGGGGCGTCCGGTGACACACTCGTGCATGTTGCCAATCCGCTTCTTCCGTTTGGCGGTGTAGCGGAAAGTGGTTTAGGTAGTTACCACGGAAAATGGGGTTTCACGACGTTCAGTCATGCGAAGTCATTAGTGATAAAGTCGTATGCGCTTGATTTTAAAGTTCGGTATCCGCCCTATGGAGACGGCTGGAAAAAGATGAAAGGATTTTTGTCTTGACGCATTCTTACGTTTTGTTCCGCAAAATTTCGCGCCTACACACCTTCGCCGGCATTGCCGAACGCGATGGCCGCAGCGTAGAGGAAAAGCATCTGTCTTCCACGTCACCAGCGAATGGCTCAAGCGCAATGCTCGTGGAAGTTTCCACGAGCTCCAGCAAAATCGTGTGGCTCGGCTTAGATAAGCAATGGAGTCCGAAACTCAGAAAGCTGCTTTTGGGATCGCGATCGGTGACGACAGTTTCATTAAAAAATGCAGAAGTTTTACCTGCGTTTTTGGAATGCCATACTCACTTGCTTTACGCTGGGGACCGAAAGGCCGAGTTTGAGAACCGCAATCGCGGCGACTCGTATTTGAAAATCGCAGAAGCGGGTGGTGGAATTCAATCTACTGTTCGCGCGACGAAAAATTTTTCCGATTTAGAGCTGCTGAAACAAGTCACTTTGCGGCTGAAGGAGTTTGCCCGGCAGGGAGCAGCCACTGTTGAAATAAAAACTGGCTATGCGGGAACGGTTGACGAAGAGCTTCGGCACTTGCGGCTGCTGGTAAAACTTCGCGCTACCGCACTTAAGAGAGCGGATTTACCACGTGTGACAGTCACCTGTTTAGCAGCCCACTCGATCCCCGTCGGTGAAACTGAGACGACTTGGTTGGCAAAAGTCGAATCGGAAATTTTTCCGTTTCTCAAAAAAGAAGCCATTCGGTTGGATGCATTCGTCGAGCGTGGTGCCTTCTCAATTGCGCGAACGCGGGAATTCTTAAAAAAGGGAAAATCGATTGGCCTCGATCTGACGATTCATGCCGACCAGCTGACGCGAACAGGTGCCACGCAGTTGGGGGCAGAACTAGGTGCAAAGTCGGTTGATCACGTCGTCGAAGCAACTTCGGACGATTTTCAAAAGTTAGGCGACACAGACACCGTGGCCGTTCTTTTACCAGCCGCTGATCTCTATACGCGGCTCCCGTATCCAAAGGCGCGAGCAATGATTGCCAATGGAGTACGAGTCGCGCTGGCGACGGACCACAACCCGGGAAGCAGTCCCGGGCTTGATCTTGCCTTGGTCGGGGTTCTCGCGCGTACGGCCATGCAAATGACATTGGCCGAAGTTCTTTGCGCCTACACTTACAATGCCGCTAAGGCGTTGGGTTTGGAAAAGACCCACGGTCATCTGTCGGTCGGCGCAGAAGCAGATTTTATTTGCCTTCGGCCCGGCGCGACTTTGACCGATTTGTTTTATGAAATTGGTCCCGCGCGATCGCATGCTGCCGTGAAGTCCGTTTGGCGCTGCGGTAAGCCTATCTACAGTTGAGAGTGCTCGTCATTTGGACACCTTTAGGTCGTATGAAGAAGACAGCCGGTTTGGGACAGGCATCACAAGTACCTGAAAGAACTCATATTCGTAATCTGCCTCTGCTTCATTTTATGAAAAACACCTGAAATCTTAAATGGTCTTAAAAAAAATTTGCGTTTTCATTGACGGGTTGCCTAGGCTTTGAAGTGACATCCCCTCGCGGCAGGATGCTGGAGGGGTGTCGATTTTTTTAAACCCGAATCCCCATTGCTAAGGGGTTATCTGGAGACAAGATGCAAGAGACTGCGACACGGATGGCGCCGAGCTCAGAATTAGAAGGCCGACTTTACATCACACAGTCGCCTTATTATTCCCCAGCCTTTAATGGTGCCGTGTTTGACGGCCCACTTCGCCTATACTTTTCTCAAAGCCAGGAAGCCTTAGCGCTGAAGTTTTATTTTGAACTTCGCTCAAAGACGCAAAATCTAACCGATGCGTGGCCCCGATCGGCGGGAGTCAGCCTCTACGTGATGATTTATCCAACCGATGAGACCTTCGACCTTTGTTTTGTCTCGCAAGGTCTTTCATGGACTCCTGAAACTCTTCCGACCGGTCGTTTAGGTCGTGATCATGTTGTTGCCATTCAAGCAAGTGACCTCGAGTCGAATATCGAGCAAACTGCGTTGAAGGTGTACAACATGATTCTTGGAATCACTCCTCAAGCAGAAGATCTTCGATAAGTCTTGCGGTTTCTGGTGAAAGCCAGTCATTGGCGCCGTAAGAATTGAATGCCATTCGGCCCTTCCGATCGAGCACAACGGCGCTCGGCAGGGTTTCAATTTTAAATGCGCTTGCAATCTCCCTTGCTGCATCGAGATAGGAGCCAGTTTTAAAACCTCCGCGCTCCCAGACCTCTTTCGTGAATTTTGATCCAACATTTTGCGGGTCAAGATTGATGGCTAAAACTTCCAGACCGTCACCGGCGTATCGCTTGCGAATTTCTTCGAATGCTGGCAGCTCGAGTAGGCACGTGGTACAATCGGAGGCCCAGAAGCCGATGACCACAACTTTGTCGCGAAGATCCTTCAACGAAAGTTTCTCCCCATCCGTCGATGTCAAAACTAAATCAGGAGCGGGGGTGCGGTCACCTGCCATTGGATCGGGCTCACTTGAGGCATTGTGCAGGCTGCTGTTAGATTGTGAGTAAAACCAAGTTACGGAAGCAATCAGAACGAATAGAATCGCCAATGGAATAAGGATTTGCTTTCGGCGCAAGATGCTCGAAAATAAAGTAGTGGCTTTCTGGTTTTCGCCACTGCCAGTATTTCGGTCTTCAAGTGACTTTTCAGCTGGAGATACTTTTGGATCAGATTGAGTTGGATTCGACATCATCAAAAGTTACCCGGCTCGATGAGCGTGGGCAAGTCGTGGTCGAATATGTTTTACTGCTAATTGCTAGCGTCACAATTGCGATGGCGATAACGAAATTAATGGTCGGCAGAGATCCGGGCAATCCCGGTTTCGTGATCTCTGCCTGGCAAGCCATCGTCGATGAAATCGGCGCCGATAAGGCCGACGATATTAAGCGCTGAGCTCCGTAACACCAGCATACGGCGCTTAAATTTTACTTCAAGGTTGCGAGGGCTAGAATCACAAGTTGAGCGCGAAGAACTTGCGCGGGTCCAAGGTTGTAGTCGTCTTTAGGTGCTACTTTATCAGAAACCCAGCACCCGCTGGCGCTTAAGATTTTGCGCATCGAACGATCGAAAGTTCCTTTTTCCCAATCGTAAGCAGGAACAGAGAGATCGCTGAGTGTCGGTTGTGGCATCATCATGCAAACGATTTGGTAATGTGTTTCTACAACTTCAATATTGGCGAGATCTCGGGCGGCAGTGATTAGCTTTGCAGTGGCAGGCGCAGAAAGCTTTTTTGTTGTTACTTTGCCGTCGACGTCTTTCACCTGAAGGCGACCATCTTCAAGCAGTGCGACTTGCTGAATATCATTTTCCCAGCCTTCGACAACGGCAACCACACGAGTTGGGTCGATGGAACGAGCTTGAGCGATAGGGGCAGCGAAAGTCAGTGTCATAATGGTTGAAGTAAGAATGCTGAGAGCGATGTGTTTCATAAATTCTCCATATAAAATTGGAAGTAGTTGTTGTGTCGTTCGAACGGATGGATGGCATTGCGACAAGCGAGCCAATGGAAAACCGAAACCGTTTGTGGGTTAAAACGAGATAAGGTGACGCCGCTCTGTGCTATGGTTCCAGAAATCGGTGCTGATTTAGTTCCTTGGACTCAGTTTGGAATTAGTGTCAATCTGTCGCAATTCAAAAACCAAGATCGCGGGAAACCTGTGTCATCAGAGGCTTCCATGGTGCGAATTGGCCTCGCTTGCCGAATGTTCAAAAAACCGATTCGCGTTTTTTAACTTCGGACGACAGAGCGCGCTGCATGGACTCTCGAATTTCCTCCGCGATTTCTCGAACAAGTTCTCGATCGTTTTGTGCATTTGGCTGGTACGGAAGGTGGATCGGAGGGAGAAATTTAATAATCCATTTTGCTGGCAGCGGAATGATGTTGAGAGGTAGCGGCAAAACTGCACCGCGAAGAAACTTGGTCAGTTTCAATTGCGCCAAATTAATATGAGTCTCTTCGGCGCCGATGATAAGTACCGGTATGATAGGACACTGTTTTTCCAGTGCCATTCGAATAAAGCCCCGTTTGAACTCTTGTAAATGATAGCGCTTAGCAGTGGGTTTGAAGTTCCCGTGCTCACCCTCGGGAAAAAGAATTACTAAATTGTTGCGACTTAACTGGTGCAACCCGTTTTCTGTGGTCGCTTCAATAAAACCTACTTTTTCGGCCGGGATCGCTGTGGCTTTAGTAAGAAACCAAAAATGATGGGTCAGAATTCTTGGCAGCCTTCCGGAGCCACGATGAATTTCATGGGCTAACAAAAGAGCATCGAATCCGGAGTAGCCAGAATGATTGGGCGCGATAATGCCGGCGCCGCGTCGCGGAATGTTTTCTAGTCCTTCGACCTCGAGGCGGAAGTAGCGCCGCGCAATTTCCATCACAAACTTAGGAAATGCGCGGTAAATCAGGCGCTCCGTCGCTGCAAGGTTTTTAAGCGATGCCTCCGAAGGGTCAGGCCATTCGAAGCGGCGTCCAATTTTTTTCGACACAGAGCCCTTTAGAGCGTCTTTCAAGTCATCAAGTTTCGAAGAGAGAGTGATTTTCGATCGTTTTTTCTTCATCATTGGCACATGGCTTTCTCAAAACTCTCTAGTTCTCATCCTAAATTACAGTCCCGAGGAACGACACGAATTGCATCGACTATTCGTGCGAAATTTAAGACCCGCTACATTTTGTCTATCGATCAAGGAACTACTGGTACCACGGTAAGTCTGATGACGGCTAGTGGCCAAGTCGTGGCGCGTGCGGATCAAGACTTTCGCCAACATTTTCCCAAGCCCGGATGGGTTGAGCATCGCCCCGAGGAGATTTGGAAGAGCGTAACAGACACGATTCAGGCATGTTTGAAAAAAGCCCGCGTTAACGGTGACGGCATTGCGGCGATCGGCATTACTAATCAGCGCGAAACTGTTTTGTTGTGGGATCGAAAGTCTGGAAAACCGGTTGGCAATGCAATCGTATGGCAAGATCGTCGCACCACAGAGTTCTGTGAAAAGCTCAAAGCAGATGGACTTGAAAATCAGGTTCGAAGTCGAACCGGGCTTGTTATAGATCCCTACTTCTCGGCGACAAAAATCAAATGGCTACTCGACCAGCACACTGGGCTGCGGTCACGGGCCGAAAAAGGTGAAATCGCAGCAGGCACAGTCGATACATTTTTATTGTGGAAGTTGACGGGTGGGCATTCCCATAAAACGGATGTATCCAATGCTTCCAGAACTTTGCTGATGAATTTGGACACCTGCGAATGGGATGATGAGCTTTTAAAAATGTTTGATGTCCCTCGGCAAGTTTTACCGTCGATCGAATCTTCTTCAGGTTTGTTTGGGACAACGCTTGGACTTCGCGTTTTGCCAGACGGAGTTCCAGTCACAGGTATTGCCGGCGATCAACAGGCGGCACTTTTCGGTCAAGCATGCTTTGAGGTTGGTGAAGCGAAGTGCACATTTGGTACGGGTAGCTTTCTATTGATCAACACCGGCACAGAACGATTGGCATCGAACGCCGGTCTGTTAACAACTGCTGCGTGGCGCCTAAAGGGTGAAACCAAGACAACTTATGCACTGGAGGGCGGAGCGTTTATTTGTGGAGCGGCAGTGCAGTTTTTGCGAGATCAACTGGGCTTTATAAAAGAAGCCAAGGAAATCGAAAAACTGGCGCTTCAAGTAGCTGACACGGCTGGTGTTGAATTCGTGCCCGCATTGACTGGGCTAGGCGCGCCTTATTGGGACCCCCGGGCACGAGGTGTCATTTCTGGCCTCACTCGCGGAACGACAAGAGCTCATATCGCTCGTGCAACTTTAGAAGCGATGGCGCTGCAAAACGCTGAAATTCTGATCGCGATGGCAAAGGACCTCTCGGGAGGAGCTGCAGGTGCCGGATTAAGATCCGTGCGGGTGGATGGCGGAGCCAGCGCCAATGCTCTCTTGATGCAACTTCAGGCGGATTACCTCGGGGTCGATGTCGTTCGTCCACGGGTAATCGAAACAACTTCCGCGGGCGCAGCTTTTTTTGCAGGGCATGGCGCAGAGTTGTTCGAAGATCTCAAAGATATTCAGGCGATCTGGAGATCTGATAAGGTTTTTAAACCGAAAATGACTGCTTCTGCGCGCGAGGAGAGAATGAAATCTTGGGCGCTTGCGATTCAACGTGCTCGCTTGTAGCGCTTCACCTCAGATCATGTCGAATTTCAAAGGCTGTGTTCCGAACATAGACAGGACCTCGTCTCAAACTGAAACATTGAACCTATGCCTTAGCGAATATCGCATCAAGTACTCTAAGTTTGATTTTACGTCGAATGTGTTGGTGGCATTTTAGGTACGTTTACTGCTCTCTAACCTCTCGAACGGTTAGTTTCGAGGGGGATCCTTGGTAAAGTTGTCGACAGTTCTTCGCTTTTTCAAAGCGGTTAGAATCCTCGGGATTATTTCTATCGTGGCTTACTTTGCTGGCTTCAGTCCATCTCAGGTCTTTAGCAAAGTTAAGTCGCAGTTAGGTTTTAACAAAGAGAATAGCGGTCTGGAAGTAAAGCCGGCAGCCGCAGAAATGGTCACTGACTCTGAAAAGGATCTTTGTCTTCCGATGGGAGAGCGAGATCGAAAGGCTTTACTCGGAGCAACTGGCGTCGACGTCATTCGCTTTCTTGAGCAATCAACTGTGGAATTGCACCGCGCAAAATCTGCGGAAGACCAATTGAAGGTCATCGCACTTCACTTTGATCACGTGAATTGGTCGAAAGCATGGAATGCTGAAGCTAGCGGAAGTGAAGCGTTACTGCAGACAAATCTTAGTCATGCGTCGATGGTTTTGGGGCGCTACAACCGATTATTAGAAAATGGTCGTCGCCAAGAAACTTCAGCCCTGAAGGCGTTTCACTGGCAGGAAGAGATTCGCCAAGAAATTAATCGGGAACCAGTTCGAATTCTCGTGCAAAGCTTTCATCCGTACCAGTGCGGGAAAATGGACGCAAGTTACTATGGTTGCGCGCCGGGTGAAACGATTTATCGGATTAAATCTTTGATGTCTCCACGTATAGCGTGTCGTTTCAAAGATAAGCGCGATCAATACGCTGTAGTTTATTGGATTCGTGTAAAAGACCGTCAGCCAAAGATACTTGAGGTCGACGCGAAGGGACTTCGACTTGTGAAAGTCACTTACGACGAAATTGAACATCGAAAGTTGCTCAGCGCACTTTCACCCAACGTGACGGATATCCTACAGAGTGCGGGTCTCGATCCATTTCGCGCCGGTGTTGTCTGGCGACAAATGAATCAGAACCGTGTCCCGGCAGCGTCTACAGTAATCTCGCCAAATCTGCCCGCACTCTCTGATTCTGAGTATCAAACTGATTCGTATTGAGAATTTGCCAGACCTCCGTCGAGATAGGTCAATCCCCATACTGAAAATGCCGAAAAGCTGAATGATGAGGGGGCCTTGATGAAGGCAGGTGGTTTCGGAACCGGCGGTTGGAGTTTGTTTCGTCTTTCAGACCGAAAGCAGTTTGATCGCGTTGACAATTCAACGATCGACTTTTTTTACCGAGCATTGCCGGAAGCTCTCTATTCGGACTGGTTGATGTGGCGAGAAGGGTTCTCGGGCTGGCGCCCTTTTTCGGAGCTGCCTTTGATTTTAAAACATCTCGGAAAGCAGGAAGAGATTCATGCCCCCCCAGTGCCTGAATCGATTTTAAAGATTGCGGACGAAGCGACTTCAGCTGGTCAGGATGCCTTGGTACCGACGGTTGAAGGCGAAGCGAAGTTCGAAATTTCTCATTCCTCGCATCTGAAAGTTCGTCCAGACACTGGAGTCGTGACATCGGGCTTTGGCGCACAGCCGGATGCAGGCTCAAAGGTCGCTCAAAACACGTTAGGCTTCGTTGTTCCCGATAGAGACACGCAGATTGATGCGGCGGAAAATGTTCCCGTAGTGTCTACTAGTGCAGTGCTCGAGAATACACATAGCTCAGTTTCAGTCAGGGCTCTTCAGGCTGCAGCAACTTCTAGCCTCCGGCTAAAAACGGTTGGCCGAGGGTTGAATTTAGGGGGGGCAGCCAGCACTAAGGCAAACCGCGACTCCGAACCCGCTGCGGAAAATTTCGATTATCGCCCAGAAGGACGCGTCCTCAGCATGCCCGACGAAGCGACAATGTCGTTGATGCTTGAATCCGAAGCCGCAAGTGAAGACCGAAACAACGTTCGGTACACGAAGAAATTCAAAGTTCGAATATTCACCCCAAAAGGAATTGTGGCAGTATCGACGATTGATTGCTCTGTCTCTGGGTTTAAACTTCGCGACCCTTTGCCAGAAGGTCTGCCTCGTTTTTTTCATTGTGAAATTGATCTGGGGGCGGAAGGAAAAATTCCACTTATTTGTTCCGAGGTAAAAGAAAAAGACGGCCGTCCGGCGACAAGAGTTCGAATTCAGGTGAACGACAATATTCAGACATTTAGATCTGCTCTTATGCGCGCGTCGTAAATCGGGGGCCTACTATATGGTGGCGTTTCGAGCGCTCATAGCTTGCATTTTCCTGGTCCAAAATGTCTTGGCCGAAGACTGTCCGAATAGCTTTCACAAACTTTTTCAGCGCCAGGAAACTGTTGATAGCAGTGTTGCAATAATTTGGTTTCCGAAAACTGATAATATATACACGACCACCAATATTGAAGCGGACGATACTATCTGGGGAACTCAGCTTGGGTTTTACGCAAAGAGTTCGGTTGACGCATTTAAACGGCTGCATCGTCAGAAAAAGACTGGTCACTACAGATTTGCAATGAGGGTTTCGCAGCCTGAGCTTGAGAAGCTTCGGCTCATCTTGTTGGACACAACGACCAATAATGCAACGTGCGTCGGGGGAACCTGCAACGCCTTTTCAAAGGCGGGAATTCAACGATTTCCGTTTCCGGTAAATTTGTCGCCTTCCCTGAATGCCCTATATCTCGCAGTCAACCGATTGATTCCTGGATCGCGGGTAACAAAGATTGAGTTTGTCGGTGAGCAACCACTGAAAACAATATTGAGTTCTAAAGAGTTTTGGTCCGAAAACGCGCAAGCGTTAGGCGTGGCGGCTTCCGGTGGTGTTGGCGCGGCAATCGCTGGTTTCGTTATCGTCGATGTATTGGATTTGAACGACGAAGTTAAACAATTGATAGTTCCGATTTTTTTTGATGAAAGTTCATAATAGATTTTTCGCACAAAATATTTAGCGGAGTAAGTAAGCGCTTGGTAATGCCCCCTGCAACAGTTTACCTGACGTGATGGCTCGAAGTATTTTCTCGTGTCGACACTTTTTTCCCGTGTCCGATTTCTAAACCTCTAGATTCGATCGCGTCACAGTGGATGGACGTCGTGCATTCATAGAACCGACGGCCGCTTCCGCGAGTTCGCGAACATCTTTAACGAACACAGTGCCCTTCAAAGCTTCCCGCCCCATAGCAGCCAATTGCTTTTTGTTGCTGGCTGGCATGATGAATCGTTCAAAGCCAAGTTTCTTTGCTTCTTTCCAGCGCGTCTCGGCAAACGGAACGGCGCGCGTTTCGCCGGTCAATCCAATCTCGCCAAAGAAGCAGGTTTTTGCGTGAAGTTCCCGATCTGTTTCGCTAGAAATCAGAGCAGCCGCTACGGCGAAGTCGGCTGCTGGCTCCTCAAGTCGCAGCCCACCGACCACATTAATGAAAAGATCACTTTGCGAAAGTTTAAGTCCAAGGTGTCGATTTAAAACGGCAGCCAATAAGTGCACACGATTTGTATCGAGACCGATTGCAGTTCGTCGCGGCATTGCCATATTCGTCGAAACGGTGAGGGCTTGAACCTCACAAAGCAGCGGACGACTTCCTTCCATCGATCCATAAACGGCGGAACCGATTAGACGCTCTCCGCGCTCTTCAAGAAACAACTCTGACGGATTCGTTACTTCGACAAGTCCGCCCGAATCCATCGCGAAAACACCGAGCTCGTGTGTAGCTCCGAAGCGGTTTTTAAGGGCACGCAGAAGTCGAAAGGCATGAGTCTTGTCGCCTTCAAAGCTTAAGACAGTGTCGACCATGTGTTCTAAAACTTTCGGTCCTGCGATTTGACCTTCCTTTGTTACGTGGCCGACGACAAAGACTGCGATTCCAAATCCTTTTGCGAGATTCATTAAACTGGCGGCGCACTCACGCACCTGGGTGACGGAACCAGGCGCCGAGTTTAAATCTTCCAGATAAACAGTCTGAATCGAATCGACGATCAGTACATCTGGCCGATCGCTCATTGCCATTTCGCGAATGGTTTCCAGTTGGCTTTCAGCCGCAATTGTTATTCGGTCGGCTAACGATTCTTCTGACGAAGCACTTCCCGATGCGTCGTGTGAAAGTAGTCCCAGTCTCTCGGCGCGCAGCGACGTTTGATCGACAGATTCCTCGCCTGAAATATAAAGTACTTTCGCGCCTCGCTTCGCAAGGCCGCCCGCCATTTGCAATAAGAGAGTGGACTTTCCGATGCCCGGGTCACCGCCGACTAAAACGAAGGAACCTCGAACTAATCCGCCCCCTAGGACGCGGTCGAGTTCACTAAAACCCGTTGTCGCTCGGGTATTTTCGGCTGCCGGCTTTTGCGAGCGTCGCTCGGCAGCATCCGAAAGGCGGGTCGCCTGACTCGACAAAGGGCTACCTGTTTTCCAACCGCGTTCAGAAGGTTGAGACGATAGTCCTCGAGCTGGAGCCTCAGGGGCTGCTCTCTCCTCGACGAGAGAATTCCACGCATTACAGTCGCCGCAGCGACCTTCCCACTTGGCGCGTTGAGCACCGCAGGATTGACAGACGTAGACTGATTTCGACTTTGATTTTGCATTTAACTTTGCCACACCCGTAGCTATCATAGTCAGATGTTTGAGGCCAACTGATTGGCCAGAAGTGTTGGCGCGCAGTTCGGCGGTCGGATTTAGACGATATCGCACAGCGGCGCATGACGTTTTTTTTGGGCAAAGACAAAAGCTAGCACGGACGCTAGATAGGATTTCCGCGAATGCAACGAGGACTCGCAAAGTTTGCTTCAATTTGTTTCATTGTAGTAGTGACGGCAAGTTCTGATAGTCACGCGCAGCGTGCGCCCGGCTCAACACAAGGGGAATCTGCAGCTGTTATTCTTGGCCGCGCCCGTGAACTGGTCCGGAAAGGTCAGTCAGAGGCAGCGCTAAAAAGATTAGAGGGAGATTGGGGGCAGCAGCTAAAGCAAGCACAGGCGGAACCAGCCGCTCGACTAGCGAAAGCGCGCATACTGGAATCGTTAAATCGACAAAATGACGCCATGACCGAGTACTCCAAGGCTCTGGAAAAACGCAGCCCCTTCGAAACTCAGCTTCGATTTGCCGCCGGGCGGCTCTACGCGAAGCTCGATAAGCCAGAGCTCGCGCGCGAATCCTTTTATGGAGTTTTGAACGCCGATCGAAAAGATGTTCCTAGCGCCGTTCGAGTGCGAACCATTTTAGAATTGGGCAAAGTCATGGCCAAGCAGGCCGAGGCGAAGCCTAAGATTTGGCGTGATGTTGTAAAGCTTCTGCAGCCAGCGCTTAAAGCTTCGCGAGGCCACGAGGTTCACGCCGAGTATCTGTATCTTTTGTTGCGCGCGAAGCGCGCTCAGGGGACTTCGGATTGTCGCTTAGCGAGAGATCTCTACGCAAAATATCCAGCGGCATCTGAAATTGCGGCATGGGGTCCGCTGATGCCGTTGAATAAAGTCGACGACAAGAAGTTGTCTTGTTCGGCAACGGTCAAAGACATTCAAACCAGGCTTCGTCGGCTTCAGCTTTTGGGTCAGATTGACCGAGCGCTGAAAGAGATTCGCGAACTTCGCAGCAAAGCTGTGTTCGATGTGTGGACTTTGGATTCGTTCGAGATTGGCGCAATGCTGGCCCAAGGACAAAACGACGAAGCAATGAAACTTTTAATGCAGCACTCAGAAATGCATCGTGGTCGACCTCAGTTCTGGAACCTTTTTGGGCGAATCACGTCGCGCACTGGCGACTTCACTGCTTCCTCAGGAGCTTACTATAAAGCGTATGAGCTTGCGCCAAGAGGGCGCGCTGCGAGTGACGCACTTTTTAATTCTGCCTTCGCAAGTTACCAAATGCAGGATTACGACGGAGCGGAAAAAACCTTTTCAATGCTTTCGACGAAATACGGCTCTGCGAAAATCGCTCGAGATGCTCGTTGGCATTTGGCGTGGATGAGTTATTTGCGCGGCGACTATGAAACTGCCCTCAATCGTTGGCAGTCCCTTTTAAAAGAGCGAACTCGTCGTCGTGCGACGCGCGGGGATTCGACATCGCCAGATCGCATTCAGTACTGGAGCGCGATGGCGATGCTTCGCCTTGGTAAAGAGACCGAAGCTGTGACCGTTCTTAGAAGTTTATTGAAAGACCCGTCCATTGATTACTATGCGGTTCTTGCTTGGTATCGGCTGAAATCGATTCCATCGGTCAAATTGACAGATGCCGAGGCTCGAATCGGTTTTCGCCAAAATGTTTCTGAACAGATAATAAAAGAAACAATCGTTGCCGAGACATTGGCGTCAGAAGGCGATGTCGCGGATACTAGTGAATCAAGTGATGATGAAAATACCGATCCTACCGCCGAAAGCGCAGAAGAAAGTAGTGAAGCGGATGCCACGGCTGCAGCGCCTGAAGCCGCTCCGGAAGCGGTACTTGTGGAGCCTGTCATTGAGTTAGGTGCGGTTCGAGATCCGGCACTTCAGCGCCGACTAGATCGAGTTCGACTATTGTACGCGATCGGCATGAATGAAGAAACGCGTTGGGAGCTACAAAACCTGGATTCGCAGGTCCGCCATCCGCAGGATCGCCGAGTCATGATGACAGAGCTTCATCGCATGGGGCGGTGGGACCGGTCGAGTACTCTTGGCGAGCTAGCCTTCAGCGGGCCTCGCCTGCGAGGCGGACTCGATGGGGCAAGAGACCTTTGGGAGTTTGCATATCCAAAGGCCTGGGTCGACTACGTCGTTCCATCGGCAAAATCGGCGGGAGTTGAAGAAGAGTTGGTCTGGAGCATCATGCGGGCTGAAAGCCAATACAGGGCCGAGGCACGCAGCCCAGTGGGTGCCACCGGGCTGATGCAAATCATGCCTTTTACTGGTGAGAAAGTATCGTCTCAGCTTTTGGGTAAAGATCGTTTTCAGCCCACAGATCTGCAGGATCCCGAAGTCAATGTTCGTTTTGGCGCGCGGTACTTGCAACGATTGGTAGAAAAGTTTGGCGGAAGTCTTCCGCTGGTAGCGGCGGGATACAATGCAGGACCGCATCGAGTTCAAAACTGGTTGCGTGGATTTGGCGCTCTGCGCATGGACGAGTTCATCGAACATATTCCCTTTGTTGAAACCCGCAATTATGTCAAAAAGGTCTCACGGAATTACCAGATATATAGGCTGCTTTATCGCGACGACAGAGGCAGCTTGGGTTGGCTGGTGAAGCCAGTTGGAGTTACTCCGGATTCGGGACCAAACGCCCTCGAAGTCTGGTAGTTACAGCAATGATTTTTATTTGATTTAAGTTTTGTTTCGACTGCTTAGGAGGCTGGGCCGTGAAGGTATTTTCGACTTTAAGTTTGGTAGCGCTCAAGTTCATTATGCTCGGTGCCTTATTGGTGAGCTTGGCCACGGCCTGCACATCAAAGTCGAATTCCATGAAAGTGAAAACCGCTGACGGCCGAGATCTCGAGTTAAAGAGCGGAGAAACTCTTCGTATCAATATTGGATCAGAACCTCCGACACTTGATTGGAATAAGGCGACAGATACCACTTCGTCGCACATCATCGGGAACGTGATGGAGGGTTTAGTTCAATACAATCTGGCAGACAAAGAGCTCGCTCTGATTCCGGGTCTTGCGTTGGAATGGAAATCTTTGGAAAAGGCGAGAGTGTGGACATTTAAATTGCGCCAAGGTGTCAAATGGACAGACGGCGTAGAGTTTAAGGCCGAACAAATTGTGGATGGCTGGAAGCGGCTTCTAAGCAAAGAGACCGCAAGTGAGTATGCGTATTTTCTGTTCGCAATCAAAAATGCGAAGGCCTTCAACGAAGGAAAAGTTCCTTGGGAATCCGTGGGCGTGTCGGCAATGGGAACCGATGGATTGAAAGTCGAGCTGGAAAAGTCGATGGGTTACTTTCCACATTTGCTAACGCATGCATCAACGTATCCCGTCCGCACCGATCTCATTGCAAAATATGGAGATAAGTGGACGGATGCCGGGAAACTGGTCACTCTCGGCGCTTACAAGCTTGCGTTGTGGCAGCATGACAAAGAAATTTTGCTTGAAGCAAACGAGGGCTATTATGCAGGAGCGCCACTAACCAAGTACGTACACGCGCAAATGATTATCGAACAAGCGACGGCCATCAATCTCTTCGATTCCCGTAAGCTTGATGCGGTCGACGGCTTGCCTTCGACGGAACTTAAGACTCAGCGAAAGCGAAAAGAATATCGTTCCATTGGTGTTCTTCAACTTTACTATTATGGATTGAACGTCACGCGCCCGCCTATGAACAACGTTCACGTACGCCGTGCTTTGGCTCACGCGATCGATCGTCAAAGTCTTGTTAAGCTTCTCGATGGTGGCGAAATTCCGATGACAGGCTGGGTACCATCCGGAATGTTCGGCTACTTCGCCGATGTTGGTCTTGAGTTCAATTTGGAAAAGGCTAAAGCGGAGCTGGCTAAAGCCGGCTACGGTGAAGGCGGAAAAAAGCTTCCGAAGATCGAAATTCATTTTAATACTAACGAAAACCATCAGCGAATAGCAGAAGCGGTCCAGGCCCAGCTAAAGTCGAATCTAGGAATTGAGATCGAACTAAAGAATGAGGAATGGAAGACGTACCTCGCAAAAATGAAAACCGATCCTCCGCCAATGTTCCGCTTTGGCTGGTTGGCGGACTATCCAGATCCAGACAACTTTATGAATCTGATGACATCTTATAGCGACAATAACCGGACTCGGTGGTCAGATCCTCGCTATGACAAATTGATTGAGCAGGCGGCGGGCGAAACAGAGCCCGAAAAGCGCCGAGATCTGTATAGAAAAGCGAATCAGATTTTATTGGAAGAGGGTGTACCCGTTATTCCGGTTCTGACAAGCGTTGCGCATATTCTAGTTTCAGACCGTGTTGAGAATTTTCCGGTCAACGCTATGCGCCGATTCGAATACAAAGCAGTAAAATTAAATACGGGCGGAAAGAACTAATCGTGCGACCTGGCTGGACGATATTTTTCGCCAAACGTTTGCTAGAGGCGATGACGACGTTGTTTGTTATCGCGTCGATGACGTTTCTTTTGCTCCGCGTTTTGCCGGGTGGTCCATTTGATAGCGAAAAAGCCTTGCCGGAAGAAATCAAAGCCAGCATCGAGGCGCGGTACGGTCTTGATAAGCCGCTGCTTGAACAATACACCAGCTATTTGACGGGATTGATTCGAGGGGATTGGGGAGAGTCCTACAAGTATCTTGGCCGGTCGGTCACCGACATCATTCGAGAAACGTTGCCGGTGTCGGCTGAACTAGGACTTTATTCTCTCGTTTTAGCGTTGCTCATAGGAATTCCCCTAGGAGTTCTCGCAGCTGCGAAACACAATTCGCCGTTCGACACCGCGGCCATGCTGGTTGCGATTTCCGGCGTTGCCCTTCCAAGCTTCGTCGTCGGCCCGATTTTAGTGATGATATTTAGCTTTGGAATCCCGTTTGCATTTTTACACGGAACGCTTCCGCCGGCGCTCTGGGACGGGTGGGAGTACATGATACTTCCTATTGTGACCCTGGGGATCCGACCTGCTGCAATCTACGCTCGTATGACCCGCGGTACGGTTCTCGAGGCAATCAAGCAGGACTATGTCCGCACCGCTCGAGCCAAAGGGCTACCGGAATCAACGGTTTTATTTCGCCATGTTTTAAGAAATTCTCTGATTCCAGTTTTGACGATTACCGGCCCTCTTTTTGCCGGCCTCTTGTCGGGGTCCTTTATTATAGAAGTGATTTTTGCGATACCCGGAATTGGTAAACACTTGGTATCGTCAGTCAGTAACCGAGACTATCCGCTGGTCATGGGCTTAACGCTTTTGTATTCAGCGCTGTTAGTGACTTCAAATCTAATCGTGGATATTTTGTACTCAGTTGCAGATCCGCGAATTCGAATGGAAAAGTAAAGGAAGTTTTAGATGAGAAAATCCGGCAGCTTCGTTTTCTTAGGTTTGGTTTTGATTTTGTCACAAACGGGATGTGCATCGTATTTCACACGAAAAAACTGTGAAGCCACTAATTGGTTTGAATACGGCCAAAACGTCGCGATGTCAGGTAAGCGTCTTTCCGGCGACCAGTTCGTTGCCGAATGTCGCAAAGTCGAAGCCGAAATTCGCGAGGCGGATTTAGATCGTGGATTTAAGCAGGGAATGGCAAAGTACTGCCAACCGCAGCAAGTCTTCGATCTTGGAAAGAGCGGCGGGTTCTTTTCACCGGAAATGTGTGATGGAGAAAATCCGCGCCTGCTTGAGCAGAAACATAAGGCAGGAGTTTTAGAGTACTGCAAAAAATCGAACGGTTATTCTGCTGGCGCCCAGGGAAAAGCCTACAATCGAATTTGCCCCAAAGATTTAGAGGCGGCGTTTCTTCCCGAGTTCAACCGGGGTCGAAAAAAGTACCTAGCCGTTTCGGTTATCGAGAACGAAAAGAAGATCAACGACATCGAGCGTGAAGTACTTAATCTCGAGCGCGATCGCAACATGAAGGCCATCGAAGCACAGCGCCTGCAGATTCCAACCGGAATGGCTGTTGAGCGCAAGTACGACCCCGCCACCGGTTCGGTTCGCGAGCAAGTGATTCAACAAGTGTCCGAGGACCAAAAGCGTGCCGCCGATGACATGCGCCACCGCATCCAAAGCCTCGATAATCAAATCAACAGCAAACGCCAAGAGCAAATGGGCATCCGAGAAAGAAATCGCCAGATTCAGCTCGAAATTGTTGCCCTAGATGAAAAGTCCGAGGGCTAATGTTGACGCGAGTTCGTCAATCGCGCGCTTATCGTCGTTTTGTTAAAAACAAAGCGGCGGTTGTGTCCGTTTTCTTTTTGATTTTCGTTGCGCTGATGGGTGCGTTTGCCGAGTTGGTGGCGCCTTTCTCTTTCGAAACACAAAACATTGATCGTGTGTTGGAATCACCCTCCACAGCACATTTTTTTGGCACGGACTCGTTAGGCCGCGATCTGTTTTCCCGAATTGTTTACGGGGCACGTATGTCAATGTCGGTTGGAATTCTGACGGCAATCGTGTCTGTAATTATTGGCGGTATCTATGGCGCGATTTCTGGCTGGGTCGGTGGCTGGATCGACACTCTCATGATGCGAGCGATTGATATCCTGGATGCAATTCCCTCGCTGGTGCTTTTGATCTTGGTTGGGATTGTTTTTACGTCCTACCAGCCATTTGAAAATCCCGAACTCCGAGCGCTAACGGGAATTCTTTTTGCGCTTTCCGTGGTGGGCTGGGTAAGTCTTGCGCGCCTCGTGCGAGGCCAGGTGCTGCAAGCAAGGGAGCTACTATTTGTGGAAGGCGCAGTCGCGATGGGTGCCTCTCCATCTAGAATCTTACTCCGCCATATTGCGCCTAATATTCTTGGTCCAGTGGTCGTGATGCTGACGTTTCAAATTCCTTCGAACATTTTGTTTGAATCTTTCTTAAGCTTTGTTGGTCTTGGACTTCAGCCGCCGTTTAGTTCCTGGGGTGTTCTTGCCAACGATGGATGGCGCGCGAAAAGTTCCCCGCATTTAATTATCTTCCCAGGGGCCGCGCTATTTTTGACTATGCTTGCATTCAATCTTTTCGGCGACGGCTTGCGCGACGCTCTTGACCCCAAATCCTAACCCAAATGCTTGACCCGAGAACGAGGAGCACAGTGATCGAGAGTTCAGCTTTATCAACGTCCTATTCGACCGATTGGGTTTCCGACATTGAAGGCGTATGGATGAAAGCGTTGCAGGAACTAAGTGGGAAAGAAAATCTTCGCTATTTGGAAATTGGCGTCTTTGAGGGGAGGTCAGCCATTTGGTTTTTTCGGAATGTGCTGACGCACCCGACCTCCACAATGGTTGGAGTGGATGTCTTTGCCCATGGAACCTGGGATCGATGCGTTGCGAATTTGACAAACGAAGGCGTTCTTGCGCGCACTCAACTGATATCGGGGCGGTCTCAAACAGTCCTAAAGCAAATGCCAGACGCGGAGTTCGACATCGTGTACGTGGACGGTGACCATCGTTGCCGTCATGTCTATCAGGACATTTCACTTTCCTGGGATGTTCTAAAAGTCGGTGGCTTTATGATTTTGGATGATTACAAGCTGCGTGAACAAGTCTTCCCGTTGGACTGCCGCCCGCAAGCTGCCATCGACAGCTTTTTGACATGTTTCTTTAGCGAAATTGATGTCTATCACTTTTGTAATCGGCAATTGATCATCAAAAAAAAGGCGGTTCCGCCTTACGATTTTTTTGTCACTCAATTCGGTAATTACCAAGTTGAGTGGGGCCAGACCGCTCAAACGTTAACGGTGAAAAATGTTGTCACTTCAGCGATTGTAGACTTAAGCCAACTCGAGCAAGAGACTTTGAAGACAGTTCTACTTTCAAAATCACTCGACTGCTACTATCCCGATACTTCGATCGTCGCGCCAGATGCGCTCAAATCACTTGAAGCGAAACTAAACCATAAACTTGGAAAAGAAATATTGGTTCCATCGGGTTTACAGTCAATCTAGCGATTCGAGGATTTCCGTTTCGCCTCGTTCAACTTCTCGATCAACTTCCTTCGATTCGTTTTTTCGAATTTTCGAAAGCTTTCCTTTGTTCATCGGAAGCCTTGGGTCGTGTCGGGATTCTAGCCACTCGACGAAATCTTTAATGGTTCGAAGCCCTTTCACCGTTTCAAGGTCTTTCGCGGTCATACCCGCAAAGAGACTTGGAATTTTCACCTCTACGACAGTCTGATCTTTTAAGTACGATTCAAACTGCTTTCCGTCTTGCAATCGGACCAGGCGAATTCGGTCGTCCATAGTGAATTGAATTTCGATCGGTACTGCTTGGTCCACAACGAAAAGCTTCACTGCGAAACTACGTCGACGATACATCGTCTTAGCGAAAAGCCCGGTGCGTTTTCGCGGGCTTGTATAAACCGAGTCGAAAAACTGTACCATAAGGTCGAATTTTTCTTGTGTCATCAATGGCTTGCCGCCTGGAGAACTAGGCACAAGGTTCAACGACGCCAGACGTGCGACGATTTGGTCGCGATAGGTAAGGTACTGATCGTCGACTAAGAATTTCTGGTCTGTTTTGAATCCTAGTGCTCGGACTTTTATGACCTTCTTGTCCTGGTTAGGATGTTGGATTTTAACTTCAATCCAAACTTTATCAGGAATTTGCGAAGTGTTTTTCACTCTCTTGAGATCTAAATCCGCAGTATCAGTCGTCAGGTACTCCCGGAAGCGGATTTTGACTCGTCGTTCATCACCTTCATAGTTGCGATAACGCATTTTCGCGACGTAGTCCGTCGACGTGACGTTCTCGGTCCCAGCTGGGGCAATGTCTCTTGACTTCATTGCACGGCCAAAAACCTCGTTCATTTGGGCAACGCGAAAATCGACGAGGCTTGTTTGTACGGTGAATTTTGATTCTTCACGATCCGCAAACGGCCCACCCTCTCGCATCGCCACTTCGACTAAGCGAAGCGTCGAAAGGCTCATCCGGTCCATCGGTTTTGGTGTAAAAAACGCGCCTTCACACTGGGCGGCAAGACCGGCCACAGCATGCTGGGGACAGAGGACGAGAAGTGTGGCGCAAAACAGCCAGGTTCCAAGAAGCGCAATCGCCTCTCGGAACAAACTGCTTTGGTTCTTCGGTAACTTTCGTCCTGGCATGTGATTGGCGGTTTCCTGTTGGCTGCTAGTTTGTGGCTGAGCTTGTAAAAGCTTTGGAAATCGCTATTGATTCTGCGATTAAAAAATCCATTTGAGATAGCACAGTCTCCCGATAACCGACCGTGGCGTTTTCGCGATGAAATTTTCCTAGGAACCAGGCCAGATACTCGCCGTGCGTTTGAACGAGCGCCGGTGACGCGCTTTCCACACCAATATCTTTATAAAGTCCCGGCGACTTCGATCGCGCGAGGAAATGCTGATTGTTAATGTAGATCACCGCTTGGCGACCGAGAAACGATTGCTCGATTGGAAGATCAAGAAAGCGCGCATCATACTCGACAAACGCTTCAAGATCGGATTCTAAATTTTGTTTAAGGGAGTCGCCGGCAGCTGTGCAGGAAAGCTCTTTGTATTCGATGATCCCTTCGACTCCAATGGGCTGAAGTTTTCCGTCATTACCTACGACTTGATTTTTTCCGTAAAACAAATACCGAGTCATTCCTGCTGAAGAGCCCTTCGAGTTTTGATCGGTCCAGGCCTCAACTTCGGAAAGATTCTGGATCACTTTCATGTTCCGCAATGCGGCTAACATATCCTGTTCTTCTTTCGAGATTTTAGTCATCGCAAGTTGGACACCTTTAATTCGCTGCTTTGAAACGTACTTTCGCTCTGCTTTTTTGTATTCATCTGGCGTCATTCGAAGCAGCGCTTCAAGTTCCGCTGGGATCGCGGCAGGCTTGCCATTTAAACCATCCGAATACTTAGCAATGATCCTTTTCAGATCGAGACCCTGTTTTTTCAACGACTGAAGATAGCTAATGTATTTAAGCAGATCCCCAAGAAGATAGTTGTGACCGGCTTCATCGAGATCATTAAAAGTTAATTGAATGGGATTTGTTTTCGAGCGGGTATTTAGAAATACGTCGACGTTTTCCAAGTGAGGATCACCAACGACATAGCCTTTCGCTTGAAGTTCTGCCGGATAGCCCTTGATCTTTGATTCTGCCGTTCGCCAGTACTCGGAAACAAAAGTTTTGATTTTCGATTTCTTCTTTTTTACTTTTCCAAGTTCTTGGGGCGAGTTGCACTCAAGATCGGGGACGCGGGCGATTGCTAGGCCCCCGACAAAAAACTCTGCGATCACCAATGTGGTGATTGCCAACTTGATCGAATTTGAGAGCAGACTTTTTAGGGATTTCATTGCTTTAACTCCGAACGGCTAAAGACCAAAAAGTCTCCGCGGCTTTCGACAAACTTAATAAGGGGCTGATATCTTGCGGGATCAACTTCCACTGCTGTGATGTCGACGCGGTTAGTGCCGTTAAATCTCGACATATAAAGCAACGTTACATTTTTTCCTTGGTCCTTGTCGAAAGTGTGCTGAATCCAAACCGACTGAGTCTTTGTAACGTCAAACCGAGCGCTTGAATCCAGATTCAATCCCTGCTTTTTGGTCAGCTCGCGGGATTTTGCGCCGGTTGGATCTATCACATGCAGAACTTCATCTCGCAGAGTTGAAATTTGGAATCGAATTGGCTCTGGAACGCCGCTAGCGGCTGCGAACTCGTTCAAGGCTTTTTCGGTTTCAAATGGATCTGGGTTCGCCCACATTTCGCGAACCGAGGCTACGATTCCATCGGGGAGAATCATATAGCCAACAACAAGTATGATGGGTGCCGAGACCAAGGCAACCCACCGTTTGAAGATCCCTTTCACATGATACTCAATCATTTTCGCTTTTACGTAACGGTGAAGCATCATCGCGCGAAGTTTAAGGTAGCCGTTGGACTCGGCAATTTTCCGCATTTTATTTTTTTCAATTAGGTTCAGTTGGAATTTCGCACTCTCCACTTTGATCAGCGCGTCCATGTTGATTGTCGCGGGAATTGCCGTCTGAATATCGTATTTCGCCAACTCAGGAAAAGCGGTCAGATCGAGGAAAACGCGGTTGTTGATTTTGCCTTCAACGGTCAACGGATTATTTGAAATCCCGATGGCTTTACCGAATGGTGGAATCAGTTTTAGGCCTGATAAATTGAACTGTGGGTTAACTCGATAGTCTCCAGTGTAAGTCGCCTCGACGGAATACTTTCCAACTAGGGGGAACCCTAAAGTGAAGGATCCTGTGTCGGTCGGACCGCCGCGGTCGAAATCTTTTACAGAAAAAGTCTTTTGTCGGTTTGCACCGATCATGGCGATGAACTCTAGCAGTGCGGATTTAGGATCGCTGCTAAGTTCGCGCTCCTTAAAGCGAAGCTGTCCTCCGGGTTGTTGTTCAACGGGAAGAGTTTTCTCCAAATCGGAGAGTTCTTTGGGAGCAAGCGAAATTCGATCGAGGAGAGTTTTATTACTCGTCACTGTTGAAACAAACATGAGTTCGCAATCGTTGGCCCTTGCAAATGAAGGTGACTAAAATTGGCCCAAGAGCCCTATAGCTAAAAAGATAAGGGCTAAAGAAAGACCGCGAATCTGACATATTACGGTGATCTGTTTCATAGATCTGAAGACTCATCGCAAGGTCCGGACCAGGACATCGCCTACAGAAACACAAGCTAAGTATTTAAACGCATCACTCGCGAGTGCAAAAAACACTCGACAGTGGGCCCAAATTTGACCGCAAGCCTAGTCGGCAAACCAACAATGAGGACGTTTCGGAGGCTGTGTGCCAAGTGCCGATTCGGCACCTATTCTGAACGTGTCTAGTCGACATTGAAGGGAGGGATAAGCAAGTGTCAGGGTATTCTCGGGCGTTTCCGGAGCGCTTACATTTAGTTCCGGCAGAGGAAGGGTTTTATCAAAATGAAACTGGGCAAAGAGGGCGAACTCAAGCCCCGCTTTGACGATTCGATCGCGGGTCTCAACCGGATTCAAGCCGCGTCCGCGGTAAAGACTCGGCAGGCAAACAGTAGCTGCCCACCAATCACTTTGTCCTTCAGTGGATGACCAGTGCTCTTCACCTGGTTCGTTGAAGCTAGGAAAGATCTGCCGAGGCGTTCCTCCAAGCAGGTGGCCAAACTCATGGCAGAGAATCGCTTCGAGCGCGGGGATTGTCATTTTATCAGCGCGAACAAGACCGCCCCAAAGCATGATCTGGAAGATCTTGTCATCAGTAAGGACAGAGCCAGCGCCAAGCCACGGTTTGTTCCAATGGAAATCCCATTGAAATCCAGACGAAGCGCTTTGAGTCTTGTCGCGCAGGAGAGTTTCGATTTCGCTCATTAAAAGAACGGTTTCCAAAACTGTGATTCCCGATTTCGACTGATCTTCAGGGTACGAGATGACCTCCGAGCGGGCCACGCTCAATCCGCTAAACAAAATGAGGAGAGCAATAAGGAGTTTCAGTCTAAATCTCGACCTAAAAGCATTTTTCCAAACACCTTAAATTTTCTATCCGTCACATCGCGAAACGTAACGTACTCGACATGTGCGTCTGAGTTTTCGTGATCGAATCGGATTCCCCACAACGGATCGGTTTCCTGCGGCAAAAGCGAATATCGAATATCGCCGACGACCATTCGTCCTTCTTCCTCGTGCTGGGGCACTCTTGCCAGCCAATCGTCAGAGAACCACGCAAAGCGTTTCAAATCCGCTTCCAGCGTCGACTCTGGTTGGGATTCGGATTTCGATTTTGATTTCGAAAATGTTCCAATGTCAAACTTCTCGAGCCCGTCAGCTGCGCTCGATTCGTAAACACGGGTCGAAAAGGGTCCGACAAAAATCGCATCGGAAAAATAACGACCATTGTATTCATAAATCGATTTCCAAAGGAAGAGTTGAAAAATGGTGGGTTTAACTTCCCGGCGATCAGCCGCGTGACCACGGTGTTTTAGCAATCCAGCCTGCACATGATCCGCTCGTTCTCGTTGAAAAACACCGAATACCAAGTAGGCAATGCCGATCGCCAGCGCAATTCTCGCGGGACGAACGCTTTTCCATCGGTAGGCTAGGACCACACCGACCAACCAAGTCAGCGATGGAACTGGGTCGATGATTCCAACATTATTCCAAGCCACACGAAGATTTGAAAAAGGCCAGAGCAGCTGCGTCCCGTATGATGTGCAAGCGTCTAGCAAACCGTGGCTGGCTAAACCAAGAGTGGAAAAGAAAATCCAATCAAAGAGCGAATACCCATTTCCAAATCGAGAGGTGGCTGTATTTCCGGATTTGGTTTCCGAGCGGCGAGACCAAGCGCCAAGTGTAAAGTAAAGAAACGCTCCAACAAATGCGCCGCCAAAGGGAATGAAGAAAAGCGAATGGGTGAAGTGCCGGTGAAACTGGATAGCCAAAAGAGGATCTGAGGAAGATCGAATAAGGACATCAAGATCGGGCGCCATGCCGCCGATGATGCCAGCAACCAAAGCTAAGGGCATTTTGGTTGCAGCTTTTGAATGCGACTGCGAAAAACTCGCACCTATGACGGCCTGACTTAGAGGATCCATGCACTATACGTTGAAACGGAAGAACAAGATGTCGCCATCTTTCACTTCATAATCTTTGCCTTCAAGACGATATTTTCCTGCCTCTTTCACCGCAGGTTCGGACTTGAGATTGAACAAATCCTCGCAGTGGTAGGTTTCGGCACGAATAAATCCTTTTTCGAAATCCGTGTGAATAACGCCAGCTGCTTGGGGCGCCTTCATTCCTTTTCGGATCGTCCAAGCACGAACCTCTTTTTCACCAGCGGTGAAGTAGGTGTAGAGACCGAGTAGTCCATATGCTTGCCGAATTAGCCGATTAAGTCCTGGTTCGCTTGCGCCAAGAGAGGAGAGAAATTCCGCCCGCTCTGCGAGTGGGAGCTGAGAGATTTCGGCTTCCATAGCGGAGCACACAAGAATGGAATTGTTGCCCTCTGATTTTGCGTGTTCTTCAACTTGCTTCGACCACGCATTTCCGCCCGCAGCAAAGTCCTGTTCGTTAACGTTACAAACATAGAGGACAGGTTTCATTGTTAAAAGATGGAGATCTTTAACAAGCGGAAGTTCCGCGTCCTCCAAAACAGTGGCTCGCGCAGCGCGACCAGAGTTTAAAACGTCCGCCACTTTTTTAAATGCGTCGAACTCGGCTTTCGCTTTTTTATCTGACTTCGCGAGTTTTTCCACTTTTTGAATTCGCTTTTCGACCGAATCCAAATCCGCAAGCATGAGTTCTGTGTTGATAACGCCAATGTCGCGCAGTGGATCGACACTGCCCGAGACGTGAATAATATTTGGATCGTCAAAGCAGCGAACCACATGAGTGATCGCATCCGTAGCACGGATGTGGCCAAGGAATTGGTTACCAAGGCCTTCGCCTTTCGAAGCACCAGCAACGAGGCCAGCGATATCAACAAATTCCATCGAGGTTGGAATCAGCGATTTTGGTTTAATGAGTTCGCTTATTTTTGCTAAACGCTCGTCTGGCACGGCAACCACGCCCACGTTGGGATCAATCGTGCAAAACGGGTAGTTTGCGGCCTCGGCCTTGTTCGATGTCAAAGCATTGAAAAGAGTCGATTTGCCTACGTTCGGTAGTCCCACGATCCCAACTTGTAAACTCATACTTTCGACTCCTTCGTTTCCAGCAGCGGGCCACGTGTGTAGGTCGTTGCTGTTTTCTGATATCCATTTAGAACAAAACTTTCGATCGCGTCACCAGCTGTATCCAAGAACTCTGGCAAAACTTGAACTTCTTCTGTGAAAAATCCTGAAAGCACCCAGTTCGCGATATCCCAACGTGCATCTGGTGGCTTACCCACACCCAGTTTTAATCTCGTGTAGTCTTGGGTCGCCAACTTTTCGTTGAGGCTTTTCAGGCCATTGTGGCCGCCAGGACCTCGATTGCGTTGAACCTTGATTGCTCCATAGCCGATATCGAGTTCATCATGGACCACCAGTAGGTGGTCGAGATCGATCTTGTAGAAATCCATGATCGACCGAACAGAATCGCCGCTGAGGTTCATGAAGGTTTGCGGTTTCGCGAAAACCGTGTCGTGACCATCAATCTTCACACGGGCAACAAGTGCTTTGTGCTGATCTTTCCATGTGGGTTGGCCGCCAGCTGATTCGAAATAGCGATCCAGCGCCATGAAGCCGATGTTGTGACGGGTAAGCAGATACTTTGCTCCCGGATTTCCTAATCCCACAATCAGAAACACTTGGTTCTCCAAATTTCTTTTACGAGAAAATTTCTGAAAAAAAAAGACCGCCAAAATCAGGCGGTCTTTTTTCCGATCTGAAAAAGTAAATGAATTACTTCTTCGCCGCCGCAGCCGCTGGAGCTGCTTTTCCTGCCGCCGCAGCCGCTGGAGCTGCTTTTCCTGCTGCCGCAGCCGCTGGAGCTGCTTCCGCCGCCGCCGCAACTGGAGCTGCCGCTTCTTCCTTTGGTACAACGCAAGTTGCGAGCGTCAAAGTCGACTGCGACATAAACTTTACGCCTGCTGGTGCCTTAAGATCCGAAACGTGAAGAGCATCACCGACGTTCATTCCTGAAACATCGACGACGATTTCTTCTGGGATCTCGCTAGGCTTACATTCGACATCAACCTCACGAACGATGAGTTCAAGAACACCGCCATCCGAGAGTCCAAGTGGCTTACCTTCGAAGCGGAGGCCGATACTGACGACAACATTTGAAGACATGTCGAGTGCATAGAAATCGACGTGGACTGGGCGACGCGTAACCGGGTGAACCTGAATGTCGCGAAGAAGAACGACGACTTTGTCGAGACCCGAAACGTCAGTTTTCAACGTGAAGAGTGTGGATTCGAATTTGCGACCGTGAAACTTCTTGATCAGCTTTTCTTCCGCCAAAACATTCACGGGCTTTGTTTTTGGACCGTAGACTACACCAGGAACTTTTCCTTCGGTTCGGCTTGTGCGTGAAGCGTGTTTACCGATTTCGCGTGTAGAGACGGGGATTTCTTGACGTGGTCCGACTGCCATTTTCAATTCCTTTCAGGAGCGTTTCCCAGCGGTCCAAGTTCAAATCTTGGTGATACCGCTTTGTCCGCCTAACCTGCGTTGTGTTTGGGCACTAGGAATTCCCACGAAATCACTTATAAATCAACAAGATGAATCAAGCGTTAACAGACTAATCGAAAAGGGAACTTACCGAGGCATTGCCGTAGATCCGACTGATCGCTTCTGCGACGACGGGGGCGACAGAAATAACCTCAATTTTTCCGCAGGCTTGAGCCTTTTCCGAAAGCGGAATCGTGTCCGTTACAAGGACTTTTGTGATGCCGCTCTCGGTGAGTCGGGAAATCGCAGGTCCCGAGAGCACAGCGTGGCTAGCCACCGCGTAAACTTGGCGAGCTCCATTTTTAAGCAAGCTCTCAACCGCTTGAGTGAGGGTCCCGGCCGTGTCGATCATGTCATCTACGATGATGGCCGTCTTGTCTTTTACCTCTCCAATGAGGTGAAGGGCTTTCGCCTCATTGGGTCCTGATCGTCGTTTATCGATGATGGCCAGTGAGGCTTCAATTCGCTTTGCAAAGGCGCGGGTTCGTTCGACACCGCCTGCATCCGGAGAAACCGCTACAAATTCCTCACCAACACCGTGCTTTTCCCGAAACGCACGCGCCAGGGTAGGGATCGCAAACAAGTGGTCGACAGGAACGTTGAAGAAGCCTTGAATTTGAGCCGCATGCAAATCGACGCAGACTACACGTGTTGCGCCCGCTGAGGTAAGAAGGTCCGCGATACATTTCGCAGAAATTGGAGCGCGCGGCGCTACTTTGCGATCCTGTCGAGCATACCCGTAGTAGGGAAGAACAGCCGTGATTTGCCGAGCAGAGGCACGTTTCAGTGCATCGATCATCAAGAAGAGTTCCATGTAGTTTTCATTCACGGGCGGGCAAGTGCTTTGAATGACAAAGACACTATCTCCACGGACCGATTCATGAATTTCAACTTGGATTTCACCGTCGGCAAAGCGCTTGATCTCGCAATAACCTAATTGGACGCCGGCGCTGGCAACGACTTTTTCAGCAAAAGGTCGGTTCGCGTTTCCGGTGAATATCTTTAGTCCAGGCATTGGCTTCCCTTCGGTCAATACGGGAAATTTCTGTTTCCACAGGTCTTAACGGACCGATTTGGGAATGTCGAGGAGAACTGAAATTTAGTCGACTTGTCCTAGAGCTTTTGATGTAAAAGTTCGAGCAGTTTTTCCACGGCACGGGCCCGGTGCGAGACTTTATTCTTAAATGCGAGTCCTAGCTCCGCGAGGGTTTTGTTTTCACCCTCAGGTACAAACACACTGTCGTACCCGAATCCTGTTTTTCCGGCTTCTGCTTTTGCAATGGTGCCATTTAACTGACCAGCAAAAACAAACTCCTCCGCCTCGGGCGAAAAAACGACCATCTGGCATAAGAATGCGGCATTGCGGTTGGTAAGCTGCTTGAGGCCCATGATTTTTAGAAGCTTCGCCCGATTTTCGAAGTCACTTGCCTTCGGGCCTGCATAACGAGCGGAGTGAACTCCAGGAAGGCCACCCATTCCTTCAACGGCGAGTCCCGAGTCTTCTGCGACAATCCATTTGCCCGGGTTCATCGCTTTCAAGGACCGAGCTTTTATTCTGGCGTTATCTAGAAAAGTACCTCCAGTTTCTTCCGGAGGATAGTAAGTGTCGAGATCATCCAGTGTCTTGAGTTTAATTTTTCCCTCTTTGACAAGTCCGTCGAGACACATTTCAAACTCAAGTAATTTTCCGCGGTTAGTGGTCGCGATCCAAAGCTCCTGCATATTAAAACCCCAACTTCAGTGGAGCATACGCCGAGACAACGTCCGCTTGAGCTTGAAATAGTTGGCGGCAACCATTTGCCGCCATCGTTAGTGCTAGATCAAGTTCCGCCTTCGAAAAAGGCACCGCTTCTGCCGTGCCTTGAATTTCGACGTATCGCCCATCGGCCGTCATCACGACATTCATATCTGTGCCAATCGAAACGTCTTCGTCGTAGTTTAGATCTAGCAAAGGATTGCCTTCTTTTATGCCTACACTGATCGCTGAAACATACTGCGAAATAGGATTTGCGGTCGGAGGAATCAGACCCGCGAGTTTCATTTTCGCTATGGCGAGAGTTAACGCAACGAATCCACCGGTAATGGCAGCAGTTCGTGTTCCGCCGTCAGCTTGCAATACATCGCAGTCAACCGTGATTGATTTTTCGCCCAGCAATTTTAAATCCACACTCGCGCGGAGAGAGCGCGCGATCAATCGTGAAATTTCTTGGCTTCGTCCAGAATTATTGGCCTTGTCGCGTGAAATGCGAGTGTGTGTCGAGCGAGGTAACATACCGTATTCGGCAGTGACCCAACCTTTGCCGCCACCTTGAAGCCATTTCGGGACTGATGTTTCTGCGGAGGCCGTGCAAAGGACTCGTGTCTCACCGAACTCGACAAGGGCAGATCCCTCCGCGTGTTTAGTAAATCCAGGGGTTATTTTAATTTTACGAAGTTGGCCGGCAGGCCGGCCATCTGGGCGACTTAGATTTTGCGTCATGAGCGGAACATTACGGGGCGGGCTGGGGCACCGTCAAGTCAGTCAAGCTGGACAAGTTCGACACGTTCGTCCATTTCTGGATTCCAGATGCTAGCGACTCGGAGAGAGCGATTTGATACGTTTCCTGTGTCAGCCGCGCCCCTTCTCGCTTGTGACTGAGAAAGCCTACCTCGACTAGAACTGACGGCATGGCGACATGTGAGACTAAAAAGAAAGGCGCTTGCCGAATGGCTCTTCCTGAGGATTTGCTCACGCCAGCTAAGGGGGCCGCCTTATTCCATTCGTTGTTCAGCTGAATGGCGAGTTCGCTTGAAAATTTGACGCGAGCACTGCGGTCAAGATCTTCAAGAATACTTTTCACGTCGTGGCGGACTCGGGGATTTTCAATGTTGACCGCAGGAAGTCGTGACGCTTCCGCCACGCGAAGCCCAGCTTGTGCCACACGATCAGTGGTCAGATCGGTCGAGAGAGATTCGCCGTGTTGATGTCCATTGGAATCGCTGCCGCGATTGTTTTCGCGGTTAGCTAAAAAAAGAGCCTCCTCATCGGCCGGCACTTGATTCTGAAAATAGAACTCCTTTCCGTAGGCTCGAGTATCTGTCGAAGAGTTTAAATGGATACTCACGAAAAGATCTGCTTTCGCGCGATTTGCGATCAGCGCTCGATTTTCTAAGGACACCCATTCGTCTTTTTCTCGGGTGTAGATAACTTTGAGTCCGGCTTTTTTAAGGCGATCGCCGACGAGCTTTGTGATTCTCAGCGCGATTTCACTTTCTATTGCACCGCCGTTACTGGCTCCAGTATCGTGACCGCCGTGGCCTGGATCGAGGACCACCAACCGCTGGGTTTTTGAAGATCCTAGAAGTGGATTGTCCCCAATCGCGTTGTTCGCCATGGCGGTGGCGGCGAAGTGGCATAACAATGCGGCGGTTATCGAAATAAACGTGGGAACATTCATCTCTCAATTATCTTTTGTTCTCGAGTTTAGCGCTACGGGCCTTGGTCTTAACTTCGACGGGCAAAAAAAAAGCGGCCTGGCTTTAGGGGGGGGTGCCAGACCGCTCAAAGGGGGTGCCTTACCTTAGAGCAACAGCGGGACCAGCCGGGCAGTCGCGCGGTGCCAACCGTTAAGATATTGAAATTCTTTGCGACTGAGTTATCGAGTCGCATTATTTACGTCTCGGGAAGTGTGTACAAACTTTAGTCGGTGTCGCCAATCGCCGTCTCTCCAGCCGGGGGCTCAAAATTTTCCAGCCGAGGTCTCCGTGGGTCTCCGTTTAAACGGCGGGTGGGTTTACCTAGTCCTACGAACTCTCAGGATCAAGTGTTCAACTGCGTTTGGATCGGATCCTCAACTTCCGCCGGCGGAAGTGGCCCGGTCTAGAAGGAGTGGGATGGCAGGCAGTGGATGTGGCGCACTCACGAGCGGCGAGATCGTGGGCCGAAATGGCTGCATCTTGCTTCGGCCGAAAATATCAGTCGTCAAAAGTCGGTGATGGGCGCGACAAAGGAGCCGCAAATTATTCGGTTCGTCACTTCCACCATGCGCCCGTGGCTTAACATGATCAAACTCGAGCGTGTGTTTCGAAAAGCACCGGCTGCCATTCGCTGTGCGAAATTCGCACCTAGATTCAGCTCGAACCCAAACCAGACGTTTAGTTGCTAAAGGCAGCGATTTCATTTCAGGTGCCTTCTGGTGTAGTTCATTTTTCGATTCGCCTAATCGCTCGCGCGCTACCGAATCACTTCCTCGTTTGCGTTCCGCCGAATCACTTCCGCCGGCGGAAGTAAACTTCTTTAAATTTGCCCCTTCCAATTTTAAACGGGTCTCGTCTTTAAACGATGGCTTTCGATTTCCTAAAAGCGGTGCTTCTCCACGTTGACGTTTCTTTCTGGCAGATTCGGCGCGCACAAGACGCAAGATCAGTTCTTTTGCAGTCTGCGGTTGGCTGGATAGTCTTCGCAGTTCGTCGATGGATTGCATTTCATCTTCTGTGAGTTCCAAAACGATTCGAGCGCCGCCATTGTTCAAGGGCTGTTCAGTGCTTTCGAATTTCATCGGCGCTAAATCAAACTTCTCAATCAGCCCCAATTCGGCTTTTCTTCTTGAAAGGTCTTCAACAGCCGCAAGGACCGTGCGTCGTTCGTCGATCGAGACCTTGCGATTTTCACGTTTCGCATTTTGTTTGAGCGATGATTCTGTCATAGCCAAAACGCTTAACGATAGTTTGCCGGTCTCAATTTTCTCTTCGAGCTCTGGCAATTCGCGAAGGGCTCGCATCGCGACAATTCGCCGCTGTGCTGCCGATTCGGAATATTTCAAGTGGTCGACGCAATAGGAAAAGAGACTTGAGAATCCCAGGCGCGCAAAGAGTTCGCGTCGTTCCACTTCGCGCAAGAGATGAAGCACTTCGACCGTTAAACGTCGCTCTTCACGAACTGCGAGGCTTAGCTTTTCGGCCAACGCATCATTTGAAATTTTGCAAAGTTCTATTTTCATTTGTCCTCCTGGTGTTTCGAAGACGAGGATATCATCGGTTTTCAAAATTGGTTTTTTCGCACTAGGACCGGTTTTAAGCGCATTTGAGTTTTGAATTCGCGGTGGGCCTTGGTTTTAAAACTGCGCCTTAGGAGCCATGCGGTGAGCGCGCTGAGCAAGGCTTTAGGTGTGACTCTGAGCCTTTGAAATCGAGGGCGATGATGTTGCGCGAAAACGTGGTCAAGAAAAATCAGTTTTGCCGGTTTTCGATTTAAGATCTTAAATCTTTCCCGCAAGTCGCTCATGATCAATTGCATTGCATTTTGGTATCCACGCTCATGTAAAAAGACACCTCCGCCGGCGGAAGTGCGAACTTTCAATATGCTGGGTAACGCTGATCCCTGTCGATCACGGCAAAAAGATCCGGCGCCAGCAAAGCCTTTTGACATGCAACAAAACTAGACACGGTTTACGTGCTAGATCATATTTCATGGGCATGAAGAAACTTATACCCATCGTGATTTTAGCGACTCCTGCCATGATCCTGTTTTTGAGTATGAAACTGGGCATCCATTTCATCGTTTCGAATGCTGCTGACTTCCGCGGAAGTGACGATGCCTTTTGTTCAGGATCTCGTCACAAATCCAAGAATGTGAATTTGCTCGGACGTTAAAATCCACGGGCAAATGGTGCGAGGGCGTCCAAGCCAGTAGGTAACGTGATCGGTCCAAACCAAGGGCGCCGGCAGATCGCTGAGCTGGCCAAAAAACTGATCAGAAAGTCGGCCTATCAGCTCCTGAACGGTGCGAGGACTGTATTCCGATTCAGGCAGATGAAGGTCGAGCTCCGCAATTTCGCGGGCAGTGCTGGCTGAAAGAGCCGGTACCGTCACCGAGTACAGATCGTGCAGACTTGCAGTTGAAAAGCGCCTAGTCGCTTCAAGCAATAGGGAGCGAGCTTCCGCTTCTGTCCGCAGATAATCCTTTTCATGAAAGGCCATTTGTCCTAGGCAGCCAAAAAACAGAACCCCGGTCGTCTGTGGATCATAATTTTTTAGAAACATGGAAAACTCATCGGTTTCGCGACTGAAGTAGGGGAGAAGGTCGCTCCGATGAATCCAATCCATGCGCCTCGGTCTTGTCCGATCAGCACCTGCCCAACCAGGAAAACGCAGTTTGAAAATCCATTTCGCAAGTCGGTCAGGTTCAATCACGACTACCTGCTGGATTTCAGACCAGATGTTGTCATCAATCAGATAGGCAGCGCTGGGGCCCACCAGAATCAACGTCTTAAAGCTATGCGACTCGACCCAGTCGCGAACCCAGCTGGACACACGGCGCCGAGTCGGGTTCCATGAACCATCTGGGTTGAAGCATTTAATCAGGCTTCGCGCCGCGCGTGCGTGGTAGACGAGTCCGCCAGAGGCCGTTATCATAAATCTCCAATTCATTCACCATCTCGCGGGTAAGAGTTATGAGCAAGGCATTCGTCAAAGAAGATCAAGATCAGGAAGAAGACTTAGAAACGCCTGATGATGGCGACCTAGACTCCAATGACGAGCCAAAGTTTCATAGCAAGAAAAACTACATTACCGACCGCGGCTTCGAGCGGCTGCGAGCCGAGCTTCACGAGCTTTTATATAGTGAGCGGCCGAAACTAGTAGAGGTGGTTGCGTGGGCGGCGAGCAATGGAGATCGGTCCGAAAATGCGGACTACACTTATGGAAAAAAAAGGCTGCGCGAGATTGATCGTCGCATTCGATTTCTTCAGCGACGAATGGATATTGCTGAGATCGTCGTGCCGGAAAACCAAAAAGGTGATCGCGTGCTTTTTGGTGCAACGGTGACGGTCCTCGATGAAGCCGACGCGCAAAGAATATATAAAGTTGTGGGCATCGACGAAACCGACGCCAAAGTTGGAAAAATCAGTTGGATTTCGCCGATAGGAAAAGCGTTGCTACAGGCAAAAGTGGGCGAGGCCGTTTTACTTCAAACACCAAAGGGCGAAGAAGAGCTCGAAATTTTGAAAGTTGAGTTTAAAAAAATTGAAGAGTGAACATTTGAATATTGAAGAAAATCAATTCGGCGTTCGTCTGTGGGGAACCCGAGGTTCGATTCCAGCTCCCAAAACTCCGGAGATGCTCTATGCGCGACTTCGCGATACCTTGATTGGATTTGTAAATCAGCATCCGACAGTTCCGGCGGGGCGAGCAGACAAATTCGTTGATGAGTATTTAGGTGGTCTTCCGAAGTGGCACACTTCGGGTTTTGGCGGAGACACATCTTGCGTAGAGGTAGTGGGAGCCCGTGAACCGGTCATCATCGACGCGGGTTCTGGACTTCGTCGACTGGGTGAAAAATTGATGGCGGGCGCATGCGGAAAGGGCCAAGGAATTGTGCATCTTTTATTTACGCACTTCCATTGGGACCATGTTATAGGGCTGCCGTTTTTTACGCCGGTTTTCATTCCCGGAAACGAAATTCATATTTATGCTGTCCAGCCAGATTTAGAAGAGTGTGTTCAGCAGGTTTTTAAAAAGCCGTTTTTTCCGGTGCCGTTTGCCGAGCTGGGCGCGAAGATAGTTTTTCACCGGCTGGAGCCGAGAAAGCCTTTTCAACTTTCTTCGCTGACCATTACTCCCTATATGCTTGATCATCCCGACCCGTGCTGGGGGTATCGAATTGATGCAAGTACCGTTGCGGGCAAAAAATCATATGCTCACTGCGTAGACAGCGAGGCGACTAGGGTGCTCCCCATCGACCTTGGCGAGGACGTGGCTCTCTATCGCGACGCGGATCTCTGCTACTTCGACGCGCAATACACGTTGCACGAGTTTTTAAATCATATGAACTGGGGTCACTCGACGGCTCCCATTGGTTTAGAGATGGCTCTTCGCGAAGGAGTTCGAAAAATTTTGTTCGCCCACCATGACCCAGCGGCGAGTGATCTTAAAATTTCCGATGCGGAACGCCAAACCGGTGAATTCTTTGCTTCTTACCAATTAGCGGCGCAAAAAGGCGGACGGAGTTTACCACCTCTCGAGTGGTCATTTGCGCGCGATGGAGAATATTTTGCGCTCGGAACTTTAATTCGGTGAAAGTGAGCTAGTTCATGCTGAAGACGTTTTTTAAAACGATGTTTTCGTCTCTCCTCGGAATTCTTGCAGCGGTGTTAATCGCGTTCGTCCTAATTCCCTTGCTGATCGTCGGAATCGCGGGGTCGGCAAATTGGTCCAAGCGCGAAATCTTGCACCCAAAATCAGTTTTGCACGTTCTGTTAGACGGCGAAATTATCGACAGTGCGCCAACCGTCGATTGGATGTTTGAAGACGGACGCACAAAGACAAGACTGCAAAAGTTGATCAAGGCGATCCGATTGGCACGCGATGACTCGCGGATTGTTGGAGTCGTAGTCGATATTAGAAACCCTTCGATTGGCTGGGCGTCTGCGACTGCGATTCGGCGGGAACTCGTAGCGTTCAAAGAAGCAAAGAAATTTTCCTTCACTTATGCCGACCGGTTGAATGAACTGGGGTTTTACATTGCGAGCGGAACCGATCGAACCGTAATGCAGCCACACGGTGACATCGAGTTAGATGGACTTGCATCTGAAGTTCCGTTCATGAAGGGACTTTTCGCGAAGCTCGAAGTGAAGCCTACCATTTTCAGGGTAGGAAAGTTTAAAGCGGCAGTTGAGCCTTTTATTTTAGATAAGATGAGTGATGAAAATCGCGAGCAAACTCGAGTTCTGGTTGACGATTTGTGGTCAGAAGTTCGCGCCTCGATTGCCGGATCGGCGAAGGTTTCAGTGGAAGAGCTTGATGGCTGGATGTCCAATTTGGAACTTAGGTCCGTCGAAGATGCAAAACGAGTGCGACTCATTTCGGATCTGATGTTCACTGATGAATTTGATACTCTGGTTCGTGGAGCTGCGGGATGGACGGCGGACGAAGAGTTAAAGTATGTGACCGCTTCGCGAATGGCGGCCGAGGCGCCGAGTGCCAAAGGTGGCGAGAAACGAAAAATCGCGCTTGTCATCGCCGAAGGCGAAATTGTTAAAGGCGAGGGCGGCCGGGGACAAATTGGCGATGATACATTCATGAGTGCCCTTTATGAGATTGACCAGGATCCCGATGTTGCGGCGGTCGTCTTGCGCGTCAACAGTCCCGGTGGCGACGCCCTTGCCAGTGATATTCTATGGCGCCAGCTGACTGTTCTTGATGAAAAGCGTCCGGTCGTTGCGTCGATGGGTGATATCGCCGCATCAGGAGGCTATTATATGGCCGTCGGTGCGAGGCATATTGTGACAGAGCCCACTACGATCACGGGTTCAATCGGTGTGTTCGGCTTGTTGTTCAATGCCGAGAGCTTGTTTAAAAACAAACTGGGCGTCTTGTTTGATCGTGTCTCGACACATCGGCATTCTGATTATGGTGGGATGACTCGTTCGCTCGATCCGAAAGAGTCGGCGTCGATTCAGTCGTCGGTAGAAAAAACCTATCGTCGATTCATCGATGTCGTGGCGCAAAGCCGTGGTTTCGAAAAAATTGAGGACGTCGAAGCGCTGGCAGAGGGCCGCGTTTGGTCCGGCACTCGCGCAATTCAAATTGGGTTGGCAGATGAAGTCGGTGGTCTCGATCGTGCTCTTGCAAAGGCCGCAGAATTTGCGGGTCTCGGGGACGCATACGAAATTGAAATTTTCCCGAAACCAGTGGACCATCTTGAGAAATTTTTTGAAACATTGGCGGACGGCAGTGAAACAGGAAAAATTTTCGGTTTTTGGCAGGCCCCTGCAGTGCGGGGATTTTTGCAAAACGTGCTAGGCGTCGGGGGCGATTTCGAAGAAACGCGATTTAAAAGTCTTCACTCCGCAGCTGGCGTTTTAGAACATGCCGCAAGATCAAATAAGCCAGCAACTTTAGCCCGAGAAAATTTGTCCCCGCTCGCAATCCAATAAAAACTTCGACACTCCGTGGGTTTTCACTCACGTTGTGCCCAGCAGTTTGACAGCGAAGTTACAGAAAACTGACAACGAAGTTGCCTCGTGACGCGTTTATTTACTCGTCGTTGGTCAAGTTTGATGCGTCTCAGACTGACTCGCTAAAATCGTCATTTCTGAACCTTTCAGCCTAAAGCCCATTTCTTGCGACCCCGAAAAGACTAATGTCGAGGATTATTGAACGTTGGGGGCAGGCATGAATCAAAATCGAGATGACCACGGGAAAACGGTGGATGAGGCAGCTGAGGGGCTGACGCGTGCACCGCTAATCAAACGGTTTGGGTTTCTTTTGTTAACAGGCGCAGTGTCCACATCACTCTTTTATACAAACTGCGATGGCGGTTTTAAATACGATCCCAACAGCGGTCAGCTTTCAAGCTTGGGCGGTGATGGATCCCAACCCAGTGGTGACTTAAAAGTTACGACCTTTAGTCCGGCAGGAATGGTTGTTCCGGAAGGCCAATCGTTTGAAGGCGGCGTCGAATATCGTCTTGTTGCAACTGCAACGGGGATTCAAACTGCCAGTCTCGCATGGCAGCTGACTGAAAATACTGGCAATTGTGTGATGAGAAACGGTTCGGGACCCGAAACCCGTTATCTTCAGTGCGATCGTTCGGGACGCGTGTCGGTTCAGACTTCCGCGAGTTTTCCTGATGGTCGCCAAGCAGTTGCATCTGTACCGCGAACGACAGCGGATTTAATCGCCGACTCTTGTGGCCCAAGCACAGATGATCGAGTGGTATTTCGAATTCCTGCAGCCACTGGCACAAGTCCATGGAACTCTTCAACTTCGCCGGTACTTGCATTTGTTGGTCAGACAGTCCGTATTTGTAACAACGATTCTCGAGGACATCGTCTTCATACGGGTGGGAATCCTTGTGCGCATCAAAATAACACGATGATGAACGGACAATTTTATGATTGCTCGATCAACAGCACTGCCGGGGCAAATGCCGCGACCGGAATTGTTGGTGGGACATATGACCATGACATCGGCACCAATGCTGCGTTTTATGTTCGGGTTTTAAGTGGGCAAGCGCTGTACGCAGACGCCGCGCAGTCGACGACGGCGCAGTCATGTGCAAGCTGTCACAACGGAATAGCCAATTCAACAAAGCGTGGACGAAACTTTGGACAGATCAAAGCGGCCATTGCTTCTGTTCCGCAAATGGCAGGGTTTCAAACACAGTTAACAGACGACGAGATTCGCGCGATTGCATATGCGCTTCGGTAAAGTGTTTCAATTTGGTGCAGCCGGTGTTTTTTCGAAATACGTTTCGCAAATTTGTGGGATCCTAGTGTCAGTGGGGGACGAGAGTCCTAGGGGGCGAAAGTGAATAATGCAGGACGGGGTCGCAAAACTCTGCGGTCGTTGCGCTTAGGCGCACCATTCTTTATTTTGGCCACGATTCTTGTGATGTCTTTTCAAAACTGCGATGGCGGTTTTCACTACGATCCAAATTCGGGCGAACTTAACAGTTTGGGTGGCGGCGGGGTCGGCGATGAAGCCTTCAAGCTTACAACTAGAAATTCCTTTAACATCGTGGTTCCAGAGGGACAGTCGTTTGAGGGCGGTCTAGAATATAAAGTTGAAGCAACCGGTACGTCGCTGGCTGGAGCAACTTTAATGTGGGCGATGCCGAGTAACACCGGTAATTGTGTTTTGAAGTCTGGAACTTCTCCGACAGTACGATTCGTTCAGTGTGATCGCGCAGGCTCAGTTCGCGTCCAAGCGACTGCGATTTTAGCAGACGGATCGACAAGTATTCTGACTACCGAACGAACCACGGGCGCCGTGCTCGTTGATCTGTGTGGCGCCTCAAGCTCAACTCGCACCAACTTCCGAATCGCTCCAGGCACGGGCGCTAACCCGTGGAACACGGCGGTTTCGCCAGTGGTGGTTTTTGTCGGACAAACGCTTCGGGTTTGTAATGATGACTCGGTGAACCACCAATTGACCACTGGCGGAGCGGGTTGCGCCAATCAGGCGGCACCGATGGCAAACGGTCAGATCTTTGATTGCGTAATTGCAAACCGCAATAACATCAACGCTACCACCGGCAACTTCAACGGTTTCTTCGATACAATTGCGGGCACCAATGCAGCCTTTTATGTAAGGCCGTTTGATGGTGGTGCGTTGTATGCAGACGTAACTAAAACCACTTCTGGTACTCAGTCTTGCGCAAGCTGCCACGGTGGTCTCGCCGGATCGGCAAAGCGAGGTTCTTCATTTACCTCAATTAAAAACGCGATAACGTCCAATCGCGGCAATATGGGAACACTTTATACCGGGCAAATTACCGACGATGAGCTTCGCGCGATTGCGTTTTCTCTTCGGTAATCCATGGTTTCTTTATCAAGTAGTTCTCGGCGCACAGTGTAAGCCACGAATCTTTTGATCGTGGCTTTTGATTTTGGGGAAATAGTTCGAGACCATCTTGTGATGAATTTAAAGCACGCTTTACAGTCTAACCAGACCAACATCCGGAAATTTGTAATCGCTTTCAGTCTGATCGCATTTGTCGCCGCATTTTTTGGCGACCTTGATGACAGCGAAGCACGTCGGAAGCGTCGCAGTCGGGTAAAGCGTCAAAAAGTGATAAATGAAAAAAATCTGTTCGAGAGAATCGGCGGGAAAGACCCACTTGGCATGGCCGTCGACGAGTGGATCCGACTAGCGCTGGCTGACACGAGCCTCGCTACGATCCTTCAGCCTCTTGCAGAAAAGCCGGCGGAGCTAGCAAAAACGCGCAAGCGCCTGCAAGACGAACTCTGTGAATTGGTCGACGGCCCATGCCCCCAGCAGAGCGAAAGTGAGTGGGTCTCAGTTCGCACCAAGCTCAAGCTGGATGAAACAAACACGGTCGCTTTCACGTCGCTGCTCTCGGATGCAATGTTAGCGAAAGGTTTTGGCGAGCGAGAACGAAACGAGCTTCTGGGGCGCCTTGGCACGGTTGAGCCTCTCGCTGTCAGTGAGGCAACTGGACCAGCCTCAGAACGCCGAGGCGGTAATCGGTAATGGTCACATCCAGCTTTCTTTTTTTTCTGGGGGCGTATTCCGTAGCATTTTCAGAGGCGACCGCGAGCACGCCTAGTCCCCGGGCCAAAGAGATTATAGCGTTTTCGGAATCTCCTAGGAAGGGCTCGTCGGATCCCGTCATGGCCGAAATTACAAATATCGGCCGTCAAATTTCGCGGCTTCAAAAGCAGATCGCCGATTTGAATCGGTCGTCTTTCGATTCCAGTGAGCGATCGCAAAAGATTTTTTTGCAAGTTGCTGAGCTTCGTTTTTCGGGTGCGAGCAGAGTGGTGAAGCAGGCAGAACTTGAATTAGAGGCCACGCGCCTTGAGGCTGAAGCGCTGGCGCTCGACAAGAAAATTCGCGACAGCCAATCCAAATCGCTTCAAAATTTGCGCTCTGAGATGGCAGAAAAGGCAGCCGCACTGCGCTTGAGGTCAACTCAGGCGCGCGGTCAATCGAGTGCAATTGCAGTCGCGAATTCGGAAGCACAGTTGAAGATAGATCGCCTGTTCGGTGATGCCCATCAAGAAGGGATCTCGGCAGCAAAAGGGCGCCTTCAAGTTGTCGAAATCGAGAGGAAGATTTATCTTCTTGAACAAAAAATGCACGACTTGAGCAACCCGTCCCAGTCCGCACCTGGTAGTCAGAAAGTTCGGTAGGATGAAGTTTGAATACGAAGTTTTAATCCGCGAATCTCACATCGATAGTTTCGGCCACGTTAACAATGCCCAGTATCTAAGTCTTTTTGAGGAGGCTCGCTGGGAGATAATTACGCCCAGAGGTTTCAGCGTTGGTGAAATTCAAGCTAGAGGCCTAGGACCTGTCGTGCTTGAAGTAAACCTTCGCTTTTCAAAAGAGATTCAGCTGAGACAGAAAATTCGAATTCGTTCCGAAGTGATTGTTGGACCAAACGCAATGCGATCGAAAACTTCGAAAATGATCCAAATTATGGTGAATGAAAAAGATGAGAATTGTTGTACAGGGGAATTCACCTTTGCGCTTTTCGATTTGCGTGCGCGCAGAATAGTTCCGCCGACAGCGGAATGGTTGAACGCGATAGGCGTTACTTGAAGATGAGTTTAGCCACAGTGAAATTATCTGTGATAATCTGTTTTTGGAATTAACCTCCGGTCGCCTATGGCGAATTCGTTGTTTCAGCTGTTGGGGTAACCCAAATGCCTATAAATTCGGCACATACCCCGACCATGTAATATTCATATGGCGCATAACAAGTTCCCGAACCTGAATTGGTCGTGGGGGTATAACCGCGTTACTACTTAGCTCATGAAAAACGCTCCACTTTCTAAAAATGCCCTCTCGATAGTCTTCTCGCTTCTGACGGCAATGGTTCTTCTGGTTTTGCCGTTTGGTGCGATCGCGCACGCCGATCGAGTTGATAGCGAGTCGCGGCGGTGGGTAGAAACTGTTCGCAAAGCGGTTCGCGCAGACGAAGTAGTTTTTGAGGCGGTTGATCCTGTTTCTAACCTTGTTGCTCCCCATGCCCGCATTCGCCTCGAGGAAATCAGCTTCGATCAAGCACAAATCTGGGCTGATACTATTCTCGAAGGTGAGTATTTGGCAGAGTCTGAAGTGCGACTTGATTCGATCGAAATTGCAAGGTCCGGAGAACTGTTTTTAGGCTACCGCATCACTTATTCTTCGGTTGCTTATGAAACCATGGATTGTGATTCTGATCGCCAGCTTGAATCCTGCATCGCGGGACGCATTGTAGAAAGCACTTTCGTATCACCAAATCTTCAATCCTGGATTCGTGATGATCGTCATCTGGCAGAGTTTTTTGCCAATTAACTGATTATTTCTGGACCGATCTCGACGAAATTGCGCTAAGTTTAAGCCGCTATGACGGCGGTTTTTCCATTTTTCCTCCTTCTTGTGTTTCCAGTCGCGGCGGCTGTTTCGCTTTATCTTGGCGGACTTTGGCTTTTGCTCGCGCCTGCATTGGCTTTTGTCCTGATGCCCGCCATCGACTTTCTAATGGATCGCGTGAAGCGGCCTGAGGCTATTCGCCTCGCTGTAAGCCCCAGCGGTGAAGTGCTCGCCGCTGCGCTACTGCATGGCTACGTCGTCCTACAGCTTTTACTTCTCGGACTTGGAATCATCCGCGTTCCTGACCTGTTAGAACAGCGTGGATGGTTAGAAGTGTTTGGACTTGTATTAACCTTTGGAATCATGACGGGCGGTATTGGAATCACGATTGCACATGAGCTGGTGCATCGGCGAGAGAGCTTTTCGTACTGGAGTGGCGTGATGCTACTTTGCTCCGTGTTTTACGGCCACTTTGCGATCGAGCATGTCCTTGGCCATCATTCTCATGTTGGCACGCGGCAAGATCCGGCGACGGCTCGGCGGGGCGAGAATGTATGGTTCTTCGCTGTCCGCTCAGTTTTCATGGGCGTTTTATCTGCAAACGCTATTGAAAAACTTCGTTTAAGCAGATTGGGCAAAGCGTGGGGTTCGAGTTCAAATCGGATTTTTAAAGTCTGGGCGATCAGTTTGCTCTTTGCCACCTTCGCAGGATCTGTTGGCGGGTGGATGGGACTTTTGTTTTTTGTCCTTCAGGCGGTTGTCGCAGTTTTGCTTCTTGAGTTCATCAACTACGTAGAACATTATGGTTTAGAAAGAAAAATTCTTGAGAACGGGAAGCCAGAACCTGTTCAACTTTGGCATAGCTGGGATTCTTCCTCCAGGTTGAGCGGATGGATTTTGATTCATCTTTCGCGACATGCAGACCACCACAAGTATCCTGCTCGACCATTTACGAAGTTAGAAGGATCAAAAAGCAGTCCACATTTGCCTGCAAGTTACCCAGCGTGTGTTCTGCTTGCGACCGTGCCGCCACTTTGGTACCGAGTGATGAATCGCCGAATAGATAATTTTGAAGGAAGCCGATCATGACCAATTGGAAAAAAAATCCGCACTCAAGTACTCCGATCACGTTACAAGATATTGATGTTTGGACGGCTGACCGAATTCGCAAGAGCTGCGATATCACGATTACCGACGGGTTCGTAACGGATATTCGTCCCACTGCAAGTCAAGGTCGTCGCAAGCGAAGAATTGCAATTATGCCTTCCGCAGTCGACACTCAGGTGCATTTGCGGACTCCTGGCCAATGGACAAAGGAGACACCCGAAACTGGTCTGCATGCAGCTCTGAAAGGCGGAGTCGGATCACTTTTAACGATGCCAAACACAAAGCCAGTTCTCGACTCAGTCGATGCGTTGATGCTGGCGAAAGCTCAGATCGCGGCAGCCGAACTTCGCTATGGAATTCGCGTGATGTATTCGGTCGCAGGAACAATCGGGCAAAACGGCAAAGTGGTCGCGCCAATTGAAGAGTTAGTAGCAAACGGAGCGGCAGCCGTGACCGACGATGGAAAAGGGATTTCGGACGATCAGGTTCAACTTCTGGTTTTTGAGGCGGCCGCACGATCCGGCGCACCGTTCATGCAGCACGCGGAAACCCTCGGCGCTGAGGGGCCGCTAGCAGATGGCCCAGTTCCTCGAGCTCTTGGTCTTAAGCCTTACGGCTCACACCACGAAACAGACATGGTTGCGAGAGATATTAAGCTTCTCGAGAAAGTTCCCACGGCCAGATACCATTTACTTCATACATCCGCGGCAAAATCTTTACCACTCGTGTTGGCGGCCAAAGAAAAAGGACTCCGAGTCACTGCGGAGGTTTCTCCTCATCATCTGTATTTTTCGAGTAGCGAAATTGATGCACAAAACAAGTCCTTTAAAATGAACCCACCGATACGCTCATCGTACGACCGTGAGGCGCTGATCGATGCGCTTCGCGACGGGTTGATTGATTGGGTTGCAACGGACCATGCTCCTCATGAGGCAGAGACGAAACAAAAGCCGTTTAGCGAAGCTTCGTTTGGAACTCTAGGCTTAGAAACTATGGTGCCGGTAGTTTTAGATCTTGTTGCAAAAGGTCGTTTGTCGGCAACGCGAGCTGTTCAAGTTCTATCATCAGCACCTGCTAAATTTCTTGGTATTGATTCTGAATTTGGATTTATAAAAATCGGCTCTCCAGCGCGACTGACAATAGTCGCACCCGACGAATCATGGACGGTGCACGCGTCCGAGCATGTGAGCCTATCGAAGAATACATGCTTTGACGGCATCCGGTTAACAGGTAAGGTGTTGGGACAAATTAATCGATCGGGCACTTGGTTGGCCGAGGACATTTAACTTTCAATTGGGAGATTTACTGTGGCTGAAAAATCGAAGGGCCAAAGCGGAAAAAACGAAAAAAATGGAATGGACACGAAGAAAGTTATCGATGCACTCAACACGATTCTTGAATTTGAGTTGGCCGGTGTTGTCCGATACACCCACTATTCGCTGATGGTATATGGCCACAATCGCATTCCTATCGTCAGCTGGTTGCGAGAGCAAGCGGCCGAATCTTTGGCTCACGCTGCACAGGCCGGGGAAAACATCACGACTCTGAACGGCCATCCGTCGCTTAAGATTTCCAACCTTCTAGAGACCCATAAGCATGCTATTGGCGATATTCTTAAAGAGAGTCTCGATCATGAGCAGGTTCAGCTGGGAAATTATAAAGCGCTGTTAACTCTTGTAGAGGGGCACTCGGTTTTTCTTGAGGAGTATGCGCGCCAAATGATTTACGATGAAGAGTTGCACGTAGCTGAAGTCCAAAAGATGCTGCGCAAGCCAGAGTAGGTGACCATTTGCGGCGCTTGGCGCAGATCCAACGCTTCGAAATGTCGCTGAGTAAAGCTCTAGGGACAGTTTGATTAGTCGTGAACATCTTCGTTTGTTTAAACTCTACGAGGCGGCATCTTATATCCGCGCTGTTCTTGATTCGCGCGACACGGATCTCGCGGTACAGTTAGCCAAATAGTATTTACTTTGCGGATTCCGCTCGCAGCCAATCTTTAAAAAAATGTCCGGCTTCGTTTGGAATGAAGTCGGGTTTGTTCTCTAGTAGTGCCGGTTCCCAGCTATGTGAAAAGTTCCAGGCGAAAAACGAAAGATTTCTTCGATCTGCGTAGGTCCGAATTTCAAGCTCCCAGTCGCGAAACCCTCGGTGATGGTCGCGTCCGAAAAATCCGGTGTTTGCAAAGCCGAGCTCCGTCAATAATACCGGAAAGAGATCTGCGGTTTTTCCAAGTGCTCTATCCCAGGTTTTTGCTTGGCTATGATGCGGATAGGGGTGACTGGCGTAGGCTACGTTAGAATCGCCGATGGGACGGTCCGCAACAAATTCTAGATCATAACCGAAGTGTAGGCCACTGACGATGACGAGAGTATGCGGGGAGTTTGGTCGAATGATTTGGCGAATGAGATTTTCCGACCAAATCGAATGAGCAGTCCAGTCTGCCAGCGATCCGAAGGCAGTTTCTTTTGTTGCCTCATTAAAGATTTCGAACGCGATAAGCCTTGGGTGTGATCCGAAACGTAAGGAGACCATCTCCCAAAACGATTCGATTTCATCTTGATCGGTTTTATAGAGATTCGTGAATGGGGCCTCGTCAAAATCAAAAAAGCTGTTGCTTCCGCCTTCTGCAGGCATCCCGATCGAATGAAAATCGACGATGACATCGAGGTCCAAAGCATCTGCTGCAATTAAGATCCAGTTGAGCTCTGAAACAACGTGTTCGAGGCCTAGGATCCAGTCACCCTGGCCGGCATGACGGATCGTGACAGGATGAAACGGAATGCGAACAGCATTTGCGCCCCAAGCTTTGGCTTGCTCAAGCACGCCAGGCCCGTGTGGCAAAAGCCTAGGCCCTGGGGCCAATCTCTGCCAGATAGGGTCTTGGAGGCAAAGCCCACGCAGTCTGACCGTAGCTCCAGCCGTTCCATAAGGTTCGGAATTTCGTCTTGTCAGTTGATTTCCAACTGCCTGAATTTTCATAGAGTTAGTTTTGAAAAGCACAGCCCACCCGTCAAGGAAACCGAACAGTGCTTTTGGAAAAAAGATCAGTCTGATGCCGCATTGCTCGGCCTTATGGTAGCTCATTGAATGCCGGGGGGATTTTAATGCGCCAATCACTAGCTTTTCTCATCTTGGGTGTGACTTCGTGTGTATTCATCAACGGCTGCGGTCCGCTAGGTATCGAAAGTTACCGGAGTCAAGTTTCCGAGCGTCCCTCGATCGCTCCAAGCCCGGCTTCGAATCAAGTGGCAGTCACTGATTTAAATGGCCACCCCGTGCCGGGCGCCGAAGTTCTTTTCGGTCAATCAGCTGGTATTCCATTTTCTGCTAATATCGGAAAGACTGATTCCCTCGGTTTAGCATCATGGCCAAGCGGTTGGAAACAAGAACTCCCGATTACGATTCAAGCACCAGGCTTTGTGAGGGCGACCTTTCTTTCAAGGACCCCAGGACCGCACACGTTTCCATTACGACCTGCTCGTTCGGTAGCTGGAATCAGTTTAGCCGGGAAGACGACAGGCTTTGGTCGGCTCGTTTCAAATGGAGTTCTGGATGTCAGTTTGGTTTTTGCCGCGATCCCGCGTGCAACTCTTGGTTCTCTCGAGCTGACAGCGTTGATAGGTAACGGTGTTGATACAGTATCGGTTTACGGGCAAGAGCTAGAACTACCAAACAATCTCAGTGTGCCAGCGCAAACCGAGACTTACTTCGGGATCATTCCTGTGTCGCTGGATAAACTTAAATATCAGATTTCAGTACCTGCTGCGGGAACTTACCGTTTGGCCGCCGTGCGGGCGCAATTTGATTTTAAGAAAACAGTGGATGATTTGCGCGCCGGCAGTTCGTTTTTTGATATCATCAATCGTTTTCAGTTTCGAAGCTACGCGACACGCGATCTAAATTTGACACTGCCAAAACAGACTGCGGATCTACCCTCTGACGAAATTAAACTTCAGCCGAAGCTTGCAGTGATGGCACAAGGTTTACCGTCTGGATACACGATGCTAGCGACGGCAGCCATCGAAAGCCAAGGCCTTTGTGTTGTGACAGACGTGAAGCGACTTTTGGAAAATGAGAAGCGAAATCTTATGATTCCAGATATTTCGCAAGTTCATCTCGGGTCAGGGGTGCTTTTGAGGTCGATTAAGAAATATCAGCCGAGCCGAACCGACTTTTCAGGTTCGGACTTCGAAGAAGTATCTTCAAATATTGCTACATTTGGTGTCGGAGGATTTCAGAGCCAAGTTGATTCCTCGTTTTATCCTCTTCTCAAGCCGATCGTGACGACAGGACGCTCACTTGTTTTTTCGCCGCCTGGCAGTTTGCTTGGTAATGCGGTTGGTGGAGAACGTGGATTTGTCGAAGAGCAAACCAACGTCACATTGTCGAAAGTCACGCTCGTGTCGAGTGGAACGCTTTGGTTGGTGGATAAAACTCCTATTTGGGATTTTTATGGACCTGGGCAAATTGGTCGCATCGATATTCCCACATTGGATTCTGAGCCTTGGGTCCAACCGGGTCGTTACAGGTGGGAGCTATTGTATTCTGGTCGCCAGTCTGGCCCAACGACTTTGCCTCTTGGTCCGAGTTGGAATGCAAGCGGCAGTCACTTTGTAAAGACGGCTAGCGACTTTCAGGTACCTTAAAGCGGTGTTGGGTCGATGCCTTTTTTGAGGGAAGCGTCGCACGCATCTTTTGATTCGTAAGCGAATAGCTTTTCACCTGACTTCAATCGACACATGACATGATCGTCTTCTGGTTCACAGTGAAGTAGGCGTCCGTATTTGCGAACTTCTTTACTGGTCAACTTGATGCATTCTTTTAGTATTGGCGCCTTCGCCTCTGCATGCGGAGAAGTGCCATTAGAAGTTCCAAATACAAAGTAAAATGAATTTCTTAGATCTTTCAATTGTACATCAAGGCCGGAAGCCTGTGAGAAGGAACCACATAGAGCCAGGACGGTAGCCGACGTAACCACGAGCCCCGTGGCCTGCCGTATCCATTGATGGCCGCAAATTATCCATCCGAATTTTCTCATCATTCAGTGAAGAGGTTAACAAGGAAATCGGGTATCGTCTCGGATCGAAAATCTCAAATGGAAAATTTAGGCAGGAACTGGACCGGACTTCAGCCCGGTCCAAAAAATTTAAGTCCGCAGGTCCTACTTAACGCCGATGGCAGTCATCAGCGTTCTGACGGCCTGCATTTGCGCGCCCGTTTTTGTAGTGTAGTTGGCGCCTGAAAAGCCGAACCAATCCCAGCAACCGTAGGGATTGCCAGTTCCCTTTGCTGACTGCGGATATAAGACGACCATGCTGTTTGTTTCCGCCCACTCATTGTAGCCAGCGTTTTCGACGAATTGCTTTTGAATAAAGTCCGGATTCATCTGGCAACCATGGAGGGCCACGTGAAGACCGCATTTTGCGCTCGCCGTTCGGCAAGCTTTTGGAATGTAGGCCGCGCCCCAACCGTACATTCGAGAAGTCGCGGGCAGAAGTTTGGACTGATCAAAATAAATGAGGTTACTTAGATCTTGCGCTCCACGAGCTGTCATCGCGCGACTTGCCGGTTCGATCGCAGCCAAAACTTTTCCTGCTACATCATCGTTACACTTTAGTAACCAAGGACTTCCCATCATCGAACATTGGTTACCGTAACCCAAGGTTGGGAATCCGTGTGCTGCGTCTGGATTAGTGAGCCTCGTAATTGAAGGTTTGGAAACCAGCGCTTCGTAGAATTCAACCAGCTTGTCGCTTGCGACCGGTTTGATGACGAGGTCTTTAGGACTCGAAAATACAGCGACGCGATCGTTCGCTATATTATTGAGATCATCGATCTCACCAGCCAGCGCACGCGCCTTGGCAATTTCAACGTGATCTTTAGCAACTATATTTTGTGGACCGCTCATGCAGACATTTTGACTGCGGCCCACATCGCCTTTGGAGCATTCGTAAATGCCGCCAGCGAGACTTGCGGCACCATTGAATACGCTTGAATAGGCAACGTGAAGTTGAACGGCCATAAAGCCGCCGGAGGAAACTCCAGAAACAGTAATGCGAGACGGATCCAAATCTAATTTGGGGAGTTCTTCGATGGTCGCAGCCGCTGGCCTCATTGGCCAACCGGGGAATGGAAACGGGAAATTAAAAGTAGACGTCGTCGCGTGAGCGAGCGAGCCACCTGCTAATGTGACAACTAACGCTAGCGCAGCGACCAAACTCGAAACAGTCCGGCCGTAAGTATTTGGATTTTGTGAAGTGTCGTACATAAGTTTGCTCCAATTCGTCAGTGACAACTAACAGCAACTTAGTTCTTCGCGACCGTCTCTGACTTGTCAATTTAGTTTGTTTTTGAATCTGTGAAGTATAAGCTCTTGATATGAGCAAAAATGCGATTCAAAAAGTGACTCTTGGATGCAGGTTGTTTTTAGGTTTAGTTTTTTTCGTGTTTGGCCTGAACGGTTTTTTAAACTTCATTCCTGTGCCGCCGGAAATGCCTGAAAAAGCGATGAAGATGATGCAGGCGTTCATGGAGTCGGGATATTTCATGCAAGTTGTAAAGGGCACTGAAGTCATTGGTGGTTTGATGCTTTTGACTGGCAGGTTTGCGCCGCTCGGTTTGATCATTCTTGCACCCGTCACCGTGCAAATCTTCTTATTCCATGCGTTCACGACGCCAGGTCTGCAGAATTTGATTATGCCTTTATTCATGATCATGCTGCACCTAGGTGCCGCTCATCTTTATCGGGATCGCTTCATTCCGCTTCTGAAACCTTAACTGATCTAAAACGGAATCTTAACTGGCCCTCGTCGGCTGTCGTGAGTTGCGATTGATGTGTGCAAGGAGGCGCATTCAATGGTTAATCAACAGACCTATTCTTTCCGATCGATTCGTTCATGGGGAACCGTCACTGTGACACTCGCTGTCGCATTTGGTTTTGGTTTAGCGTGTTCCACGTCCAGCCAGATTGCGGTAGCAGAAGACAAACTGCCAGGAGCACAAATCCAAGTAGGCTCGTCACTTTCGTCGACGAGGCTAAGCCTGTTGGGAGATTCAGGACGATGGAATGCCTCAACAAAAAAGTTAAAAGAATCAATGGAACGGGTAGGAGTAAAGAGCCTCGTCATGCCGGGAGACAATCTTTATAGCGGAACTTACGATGCCGCTTGGGGTCCTTGGTTTAAGTCCGGGTTTGATTTCCCGGTTGTTGCGATCGGCAATCACAACGATGGATATCAAAAGGAAATTCAGTTTTTTTCGATGCCAGGCGAAATCTATGCGAAAACGATTAATGGATTTTTGAAATTCATTGTTCTAAATTCTGACAATCGAAACAACATCGACACTCAAATGGACTTCCTAACGAAGGAACTCGCTGCCGCTACCGAGCCTTTTGTATTCGTTGTTTATCATCATCCAACGTACACTCTGACGAGGGACCATACTTGGCCTGAGCGTCGTGAATTTCACGAGGCAATAAGGCCGGTACTTGCGAAACATCGACAGAAAATTACAGCGGTCGTGTTAGGCCACGATCATATTGCTTCTATGGGCCACTTTGGTGATCTTCCCTACATTTTGAGTGGTGCCGGTCAAAATCTTCGTCGCGGAGCCCCGGTCGACAACGTGCAGGTTGGCGTGCGAGTGAAATCTGAGTGGCTTAAGGCGGAAGAAGAAATTTGGATTGAACTAGAGGCCTCTGCCCAAAGCCCCGTCGTTCAATTGAAGGCCATACGTGCAGAAGACGACCAAGTCTTGTGTACGGCTCAAATGGCTACAGGTCAGCAAGCGGGATTCGCCGCCGATTGCTATGCTCGGTAAAAAAAATTAAAGGACAGAGAACACTCCGGAAACATTCAAGGTCGTCATGTCAAGTGACGGCCTTGTGACAAAACCTTGTAGGTAAGGAGCGAAATAGATATCGCGAGTCACTGCGTAGCCGAGGCCGAGCCTCAACGTCACAGTTCTGTTCCAAAGGGTAGTGTTGTCGAAGGCTTCTCGTGGGTTGTAAAGCGAAAAACCAGCCGATCCGTTGAGGTTCAGCTTATCGGTGAAATTGTACTTCAAGCCTGGATACCAAGAAAACGCATACTGGGACGCGCGGCCATCACCACCATTTTTCGGCGAACCTGGTCGATGGGCGCGTGTGAAAATCCAGTAGTTGATGGTCGTATCAAATGAAATCGCAAGTTTTGTGTCTGCGATCCCATAGACAAGCGAATTGTCCCAGGACACTCCGCCGATTTGTCCGATCGCTGTGTAATTCGGAACCGTGGAAACGGTAAGTCCAGGAGAGTTGCGCATCTGCAGTTTTCCGAACCGATTTGAAAAATCGTAGCTCATGAAGGGATTACTAACATCCGTTCGATCCCAACCGTGGAACGGCTTTACAAGCGAAATTCCAGTTCCGGCGCTGATCGTGCTGTCTGGAGAAAGGCGGTAGCGTAAAGAAACGGAACCCTTCATCGCTTGAGAATAGTTACCGACCGATCCATCCGGATTCGGTTGTTCGGGTGCTGAAAGATCGCCAAGCGTCGGACCAAAATACGAAACGCTTGCTCGGATGCTCAGTCTCGAAAGCGAACCGGCGTCTGCTCTAAGTTTTGCGTCCGTAAGAGTGTTGCTTTCCTCGAACTTCTTAAGGCCGAGAACACTTTCCTGCGAGCCTGTAGTGGTGGCACTTGTGCTGCCACTAGCAACGGTTGAAGCCTCCGACGCTGAAACTGAAAGTGATAAATAAAGAAGAGAAATACGCAAAATCTTTGACATGACGGCTCCCCGGATTCGGCATCTAGCCTTGAAGCTCCGGAGGACTAGTCGGGCGCACAAGGGCTCGCAAGGGCTTCGCGGGCTTGCCACGGCACATCAAAGTTGATCTGACATTGGCACGACCTAGTTGGCTCTCAGCAGGATTGAACAGATAAATTAATCAGAGCACCAATGCTTGCATTATCGCCGAAACCCAGGTGCCAAAAATGGCCAATAGAGATCAGATGGAAACTCGCCATCCACCATCTTAACACGAAGCCCTTCGAGATCTGTCGAATCGTGAAAGGTCACAAACCCCTTGGGCAGAGATGAAATCAAGGCCATCGGCGTCTGCTCGTCGCCTTCGCCCATTATGAGAACTGCCGCTGCCGCCATTGCGTCCACAAGGTTAACTTTCGTTAGCTGAAGTGTGCGACCAAACAAATCCGGTTGGCCGATTCGATCTTTCAGTCCATTGAAGCCCCAATGCGACAAAGAAACTCCCGTCGTGCCAAGCCGAAGCGGCGACGTGCGCGAATCGGTGATGATAATTCCAAAGGAATCCAACTGAAAATGCTCTGTCACGGAATCCCACAATCGGTGAGCACTTGCAGTTGGGTTCTCTGGAAGGCAAATGAAGTCATCAGTTTCTGAGTTCGACTCGTCAATTCCTGCAGATGCCAAAAAAAGATTTTCTTTTACAGTCAGTCGCGAACCATAACCAATCTCACCGAGATCTCGATCTGCCTCGCGACGAATGAGCTCGGTTTTTGTGACGTCTTGTCGGCGCACAATTTGATTCTCACAAACGCTGACAATCTTGGAGGTTACAGCGAGTACTTTTCCGTTAAGACTTTGCGAAAGTCCGCGTTGGTCCTCGCTAAGTGCCGAGCAAATGACAGCCGATAGGCTGTCCCCCTGTCGGACTATGGGTGTTCGAATGCTGGAGATCTGCACGATGTCGGTCCTTTTTTGGCTCTTGCGTTGTCGTCTAAAAACCCTCAGTGTTATAATGTCATGCATACACGAATCAGTCGGGTAATGAAAATCAATCTCTTCATAATGGCGCTGCTTATGGGGTCGGCGATTGCGTTCGGTGCTGACGAAGTCAGTCAGGTCGCGGTGGCAACGAGTTCAGTTAAGTCCGAAGGGCTTCCTGTTGTGATTGTCGATAAGGCGAAATACGAGCTACACTTGGCCAATTACAAAAATGGCCTAGAAATTTTTAAGACTTTTAAAGTAACGATAGGTAAGAATTCCGGCGATAAGCAAATAGAAGGTGATCAGAAGACTCCGGAGGGTATTTATCGTTTCTCGGCAAAGTATGGCCGGCAAAATTTGAAACCCAAATTTGGTGCGATGGCATTTTACATCGACTATCCGAATGCGTTTGATCGTCGCGAAAAAAAGACGGGGTTTGATATCATGTTGCATTCGACAGATGACCCCGATCGGCTTGCGCGCCCTCAAGACTCGGATGGATGTGTGGTGGTGGATGACGCTCGTATCAAAGAAATTTCAGAATATATCCAGACGCCGATTACGACCGTCATCATTTACGACCAGCTAAAGCCCGAGCACTTGGCGACAGAGACCAGCGGTGATTTGAAATCTGCATTCGAGAGCTGGCTAAAGGCGTGGTCTGGGAAAGACATTGACTCCTACATTGGGTCATATTCCAAGGACTTTACCTTCGAGGCTCTGAATCGCGAGCAGTACAAGCTCTACAAGGATTCCCTCAATCGGAAGTATGAAACGATTGACGTGAAAGCCACGAATCGCCGCTTCTTTCGCCATCCGAAGTACGAGTTGGTCACATTCAATCAAGAGTATTCGTCGACTTTTAAGGGTGGCCGTAAGGCATTCGTCGCACGCGGACAAAAAAGGATCTACTTTGTTCGGGAAGACGGCCGACTAAAGATTCTGTCGGAAGAATTTTCGCGGCAATAGATGGCTCATTCAATCGTAAGGGCATCGAAAAACTTCGATGCCCTTTCACTCTCAAAGAAAGCTTGCAAGCCTTTTTCGATAACAGCTTGGATTTGGCCAGCGGCTCGGAACATTTGAATTTCCTTAAGGCGCTCACGAGCAGCCGTTTTTCCCATGTCATCTGCGCAAACGGCTGCAAGGGCATCTGTCACACGTTCGAATATGTAGCTGGAAACTTTTTTGTTTTCACAAATCCATGTGGATGTTTGCAGCTGAAATGACTTTACCCGGCGCAAAGCTTCAATTCCAAGTGCATCATTTTTCAGGGCTTGAATGGCGGTTCCAACTTCTTTCATCGCGCGGCGGATATGATTATTTTAAAGTCCGTCTTGAGGGAAAGCGTCCCAGTCAATCTGCAGCGGGATTTCAACCTTGAAACCGGCCCAATCCTCAATCGCTTCGTATTGAGCCGTGTGAGAGGCTCCTCATTTACCGGACGCGCAGCTCGTCCAAATGAAAGTTCATGACGCCATTTCATCGGCTCGTGAACCTTCATCGACATAATCTGGTAGCTGTCGATTTAGGAAATTTCGCGCACTTCTGCGGGCGGTAGATCTTTTGTTGAGTCAAAAGTCTGCATGGCGAAAAGATAGCGATTATTTACGAAAAGCATTTTGAACGGAGTGCCGCGGATCACAGCGCCACTCACAAGCAGAAGATCGACAACTGGCGAATCGGCGCCCAGGATGTCATGCGTGCAAGGGTAGAATAAAGATGTGATTCGGCTATCGAACCAAGTCTGGACTAAGCTCGAGAGAAACGGGCTGCGCCTCTTGAGCGGCGTGGTCCTGTGTCAGGCGACCACGCCCCGTCTGCATTTTAAAACGGCGCTTAGTTTTTTAAGCGTGTCTCCATCAGATGGTCCATTGCTTTAAGTGCGTCTACCCATGTGAAGATCCCGACGAGCTTGTGATTGTCGACAATCAGTGCGCAGCCATATTTGTGGGCGGCCATTTCGGAACAAACTTGATTCAGCGGCGTTTCTGGCTTCGTGATGTAAGGTTCCGGCGTGTACGCTTCTTCGACCGTGACCTTTCCTGGATCTACATCGCGAAAGCTTTCCACCAAGTGTACGTCGCGATCAGAGAGAATTCCTACTAAACGCCCTCCTGACAAAACCGGCAGATGTCTGACGCGGTACTCAGACATCATTGCCTCCGCTTTCGACAATGGTTGATCGGCGCCGATGGTGTGCGGCATCACGGTCATATACTTTTGGACGGTTGGAATCGACTTCATAATTTTTATCCCTCACTAAGTAAGTTTGCTAAACCGGTCTTTCAGAATCAGCGGTACAAAGACTATGCCGCTCTTAAAGGTTGCAGGTCGAATTAAAACGCCAGTGGGCAAGTGTGAAATGCAACGCGACCGCGCAATATGGGACCAGAAGTCACCTTGGGATTTATCGGGACGGGACAAAGCGCCCCATCACAGCAGCGAAGGCCAGAGGAGAAGGCCAGAGGGGAAGGTGAGACGGCGCTAGAGATTTCGAGTGAACGGTGAAAGCAGCGATTCAAGAAGATCATCGGGCTTTCTAGATGCAGGGACATCCGTATCGTCAGTCGACACGCCGACGACTTTTTGTGGATCGCTCTCAAGCGGTTTCAACGACCGATGAACGAGATCCCAGATTGAAAACACTGTTCCATAGCACGAGTTGGTAAAGTCCTTTGTGGGCAGGTGGTGAACCCAGTGACGTCTTGGTGTGATGAGTAAAGCTCCCAGCTTCGATTCGATGTGAATAGGAATCTTCAAGTTCGAGTGATGAAAAATCGCTGCGCTGGTCACCAGTACTTCAAAAAACAACACAGCTTCGATCGAAAAGCCGATGGCGAGGATGCAGCTGGCGCGGAAAAGGCCAGAAAGAACGATTTCAAAAAAGTGAAAACGCAAGGCAGTTGACGCATCCATCTCGTGATCCAAGTGATGAGGTTGATGAAACCGCCAGAGGAAAGGCACAACATGGTTGAGGCGATGCCATAGGTAGATCAGGTAGTCCAAAATAATCACTTCGATGCAAATACGAAAAGCAAATGGCCAGGCATCAGAACTCAAGACTGGTAAAAGACCGAGTTTATTCTCGGAACTTGTGCGAGCGGCCGACAGCACGATGATCACGGAGGTAAAGCGGGCTACCACTGCGCTAGTCGCTGCCATGACAAGATTTTGAAAGAGGCGTTTGATTTTTGATTTTGAATTCCGGCGCAACGGAAACGCATTCTCCAGAATTATGCAGACGGTAAACACCGCAGCTAGAATGTAAAGCTTTTGCTTGAATGATTCCACTTCTGCTTCCTTCGACTCTCAGCTGTCTCAATTTGAAACATCAATGTTCAGAAGTCGAGAAAGATCCGCGACAAAGGGCTAGCAGGGCAAAAGAACGCGAAGGGGTAGACCGATACTTGTAAGGGAGATTACGCAATGAGTAGGCCGCTGACGAAACAAGAAATATTGATAGGCCGAGTGCGGCGCGCTGCCTTGCCGCTGGCGTTTCTATTTGGATTTCTGGCAAGTTGGATTGCGCTAGATCCACTAGGCAGTGGCGCTGTAAAAGAGGAACAAGATATCCAGCGCAGTCTGGTATCGGTGTCGAACCAAGAGCATTTGGAATCAATTGCATCGACAGAGGCCGCCACTCCGGATTTAAATTCCCCTGAAACCTCCGCCGAGACCGGGTCTTTGCAAACCGTGTCTGACGAAGGCTCTGCGCCTTCGACAGCGTCAGAGGCCGGAGTGCCGGAGGGCGATGCTGAGTATGTGGCACTACCCGGTGCTGCCGGGTATCCCGAGCAAGCGGCGCAGGGGTTGATTGGTCGGCTTGCGCCTAAGCGAAACGAAAGACGACTGCCCGCAAATTCGGAGGCGGCTGATTCAGTGGAGAATCTACGATTCGACACGAACGTTGAGCTTTGGAATGGCAAAGCTCAACTGCTACCCAACCCGATGTTTATCGAGCAGCTTGCAAACAAACGGGCGCGGGACGTGCGAGGTGGCGGCTGGATGGTCATCGATTCGGCGAAAGGTGAAATCCAAAGCGTCGAGCTTTTCAAGGCGTCATCGAAGAAGTACACTTCAAGGCAGGTGATCGAGGCAAAAACAGTCCTCTCCCAGGGCGGACGTGTTTTGAATACAGTGAATACGGGATTTCCGATTGTTCGTGGAATTCCAGAAGTCGTCCAAGGCCGCTACGAAGTCGCAGAAACACCGCAATGCCTAGTACGTTACGCGATCGTGATGACGGACGAAGTCTGTACTGTTCAGAGGCCCCGAGGGGCGGGTGATTCTTTTCGGTTTCGGTTTGAAGGTCCGCTTGTTGGTCCGGATAGCGATGACTCTGAATTCAAGTTTACGACAGTCTACATTGAATCACCTGCTGGTCAGTGGACAGAGATCGGAAGCTTCAACGAAAGCTTCACCCCAATTGGTGATCCAAATCGTGACGGAGTACCAGATTTTTACTTAGAGAGCGTGACAGAGTCGAATGAAAGTGGTCGACATGACCTTTTGATTTCTAATCAGCTTGGTGACATTATTCAATACACCGTATATTCCGCGCGTTTTCTCGGCCGATGAAAACAAAGTTAGCCTACCTAAAATTCGGTGGGCCACGGCTCAGAGCTCGCGGGTCAATCTTGGTAGTAGCGTTACTTGTTTTTTCTCCATAGTTGTTTTCGCGAGACCTGTGGCGAGAATTCCTGAATCGGTTCTGCCGTTTCCGGACCGGGCCGTTCAACTAAGTGGAATGCCCGCTACTTTTCAAACAGCTGTCCTTCCGAAATGGGAGATCGGCCAGAGAATTCCGCTTGCCTCCGAAAACGAAGAAACGAAGGGGTGACTTTTCGTTTTGCATTCGGCAGATGACTTCCTTATTCGCTCCGAGGATTGACCGCAGCGCGCCCGAGCATGTCGTTGCCCTGCAATCGGGTGGACATGTCGGGGCACTTTTCAACCCAGAATACCGATCAGGGTTTGGCCGCGGACGAAGCCTCGGCGTTTTTCCTTCGGTCAACGATCCAAGAAACGACCATTGATCCGCCGATCAAAGTCGCGATGATGCCAAGTGACCAGCCAATTGGAAATTTGCCGCCGAAAGCCTCATTGAGGTAGGCCATCTTGAGGCCAACGAAAACCAGGACAGCAGCTAACCCGTACTTGATGTAGGCAAATCGGTCCATCGATCCTGCTAACATGAAAAACATTGATCGAAGACCAAGAATCGCGAAAATGTTGGACGTGAAAACGATCATCGGTTCTTTGGTCAGCGCGAAGATGGCTGGCACCGAATCGATCGCAAAGATAATGTCCGAGAGTTCTAAAAAAATAAGCGCAATGAACAGTGGTGTTACAAAACGCTTGCCGTCTTTTACGAAAAAGAAGCGATCGCCCTCAATTTTCGGGTGAACCGGGAACAATTTCTTCAGCCACCTAATCAAAAAGTTCTTTTCGAGATCAGTTTCTTCTGTGCCGGCAAAACACATTTTAAATCCAGTCAGAATCAAAACGCCGCCGAAGAAAATGACGACCCATTCGTACTGCATCAACACGGACCCAAGTGCGATGAAGATCGCTCGGAACAAGAGCGCACCAAGAATGCCCCAGAACAAAATTCGATGCTGATAGATTTTTGGGATGGCGAAATAATTGAACACGACCGCAAAGATGAAGATGTTGTCGATCGCCAAGGTTTTCTCAACGACGAAGCCGGTCAGAAATTCAAGCGCAACCGTTTTTCCTACGGCCGGCGAAAACTTGTCCGCTGCGTAGAAGTAAAGTAAACTGTTAAAAAGCATCGCTAGCGAAATCCAAGCGACTGTCCAGCCTGCGGCCTCCTTAAACCCCACCTCATGGGCCTTGCGGTGGAAGACGCCAAGGTCAAGAGCGAGCATAGCCAGTACAAAAGCGACGAAGCCGGCGTAAAACCACCAATATTCCGCGAACGTGAACAAAATCATGAGGGGGATCTCCTGTCAGAAGTTCCCCGATAATGGACCCTGGCGTTGATTCGTTCAAGTCGTAAAATCGTTTCGAATACTTTGTTTAAAGCGAATCAAAAAACCATCAAAAAAGTTGCACCTGATCGTGCTTCCCTAGGTTGAAGAATTGGTCACTCCTGCCGCGGTACTGAAAAACGATTAGAGCAGTTTGTTCCACTCAGTTTCGTCAAACCCCACTGTTCCGGATTTCTCTGTGAGAATAAAGGGGCGTTTTATGAGCTTTCCGTTTTCGCTTAAAAGCTTGAGTGCTTCTGCCTCGGTCATCCCGCCTTTTAACTTCTCTGATATTTTCATTTCTCGATACAGGACGCCAGAGGTGTTGAAGAGTTTTTTAAAATCGCTCCCGCGCTTCTTGAGGTAACCGACCATCTGCCGGAGCTCCTCGAGGCTTGGAGGTGACTCGACGATCGGGATCGCATTGAACTCAGTTTTTCGTTCGTTGAGGAAGCGAAGTGCTTTTTTGCAGGTGCTACAGCCATTGTACTCATAGATTTTTATGCCCATGACGCTATCTAGCGCCGGATTTCCGCTGCCGCAAGGGCTTGTCGGCCCGTGGCGAGGTAATTGGGGCTTGTTTCTGCCTGGATTTCGCGCTGGTATATTCTTACACCACGGAGGCGTGTAATGATGAGAGCAGTATTCAGCGCAGCGCTAGCAGTGATGACGGTACTTAGTTTGATCACCGCGTGTTCGCCAGAATCGCCGAAACTTGTTCCCCTGCCAGAGGCAAAGCCCGAGCGGGTTCGCGATACCTCTGGAATCAAGGTTTCCTTCAATCGCTCAGTCGATATTTTGTTCGTGATCGATGATTCGGGTTCTATGTCGGGACATCAATTTAACCTGGCAAAAAACATCGGACTCTTCACTGCAGGGATCAACGCCAATCAAGTCCTCGATTATCACATTGGTGTTTTGACGTCGAACATGGACTCGCCGCCTTGGCGCCCGGCTCCGGGTTACGGATGGAAAGGTGAGCTGAATGGAACGACCAAGTTCATCACCAAGAAAACCCCCAACGCTTCGCGCGAATTAGAAAGTAATTTGAAACCAGGTATTGACGGTTCCGGCACGGAAGTCTTTTTCACTCCTGTTCAGGCAGCGCTTACTCCGCCGCTTGTTTCAGGGGCAAATGCAGGATTTTATCGACCCGACTCGTATCTCGCGCTGATTTTTTTGACTGACGCAGACGATCAGTCGAGCTTAACGGCGTCCGACTTTTACAAGTTTCTTTTGAATCTCAAAAAAGGCGACGCCAATAAGATCATATCTTACGGCGTCCACATTCCATCGAATGTTACGACTTGCGCTCGCTCGGGCGAGCCTCAGCCCGCAAAGTTGGAGGAGTTTTTCAAACTCACCGCGGCGACAACGTTGGGTCTTTGTGATGCGGACTTCGGTGTGAAACTCGCTGAGTTAGGTGCGGATCTTGTTCGCCGGGTCAGTTCGATTCTTTATCTGTCTCGGCCTGCCCAGCCGCACACAATCAAGGTGACCTTTGGCTCACAGACAATTCCCAATCACCCGGATAAAGGTTGGATTTTTGACCCAAGTCGAAACGCGATCCTTTTTGCTGAAGAAATCGAACTCCTTCCAGAGCCCAGTGGCACTGAAATTGAGGTCGATTTCATAGCCGCCCAGTACTAGTCCAGCGGTACCTTCGAAGTAACTCGTTTCCGGGAATATTAAAGTTTGATGATCGATGTCCACGTGGCTTAGGTGTCGAATTGAGACTTCCGATTAGTACGGTGGGGGTTTTAATTTCGTGAGCAGTATACTGTCTCAACACTTCAACGAATTTCTTGATTCAAAGATTCTTGTTGTCGATGACGACTTGGATGTTGGTGCGACGATCTGTGATCTGATGCAAATGAACGGCTACAAGGTTTCCTATGCCGCGTCGGCCACTGCGGCGTTAGATTACTTAAAAGAAAACGACGCTGATCTTGTCATCTCGGATGTTCGAATGCCTGGTACCGACGGGTTTGAGTTTTGTCGACTAGCGCGAACATTTTGGGGAAACGAATTCGTGCCGATTATTCTGCTGACTGGAAATGAAGCTGAGTTTGAAATGGTAAAGGGACTTGATTCAGGTGCTGATGACTTCATTATTAAGCCGCCCCATCCGCCAGAGTTATTTGCAAAAATTCGAGCGCTGCTCCGCCTAAGATCTCTTCAGCTAAAAAACAAAGAACAGGCCGAACTTCTTTCTAAATGGAACCGAGATCTAGAAGGGCGAGTTCAAAACCAGGTCGACGAGCTCCAGCGTTTGGAAAGATTTAAACGCTACTTCTCTCCACAAGTAGCCGAACTGATCGTGGGCGACGATTTTGAAGCACGAATCGGAACTCATCGGCGAGAAATCACATCTCTGTTTATTGATCTTCGCGGCTTTACTGCATTTGCGGAAACCGCGTCGCCCGATGAAGTTATGCGAGTCCTCAACGAATATTATGCGGTCGTCGGTGGAATAGCGATGTCTCACCATGCATCAGTGGGAAGCCTGACGGGCGACGGAATGATGTTTTTCTTTAATGATCCGGTTGAGATTCCCAATCATCGACTCGAGGCGGTACGCGTAGCTGTTGAAATTCGAGGTAAGGTCCGCGAGCTAACGACAAAATGGAAAGCTCTCGGCTATCGGTTGGGCTTCGGGATTGGCCTGGCAGAGGGACCGGCCACTATCGGTGGTCTAGGTTTCAATGCTTTCTGGACCTACACAGTCGTGGGATCGACGGTTAATTTAGCTGCGCGGCTATGCGCCGAAGCGCGCGACGGCGAAATTTTAGTTTCCGACCGATTTCGATCGTCCTTGCATGGCTGCGTTCAAGTAGAACCTTGTGGAACTCGATCCTTCAAGGGATTTTCAGACGGCATAGTGGTTTTCAATATCATAGAGGTCATCACCCGTCCCAACGCCGCATAAAAAAAATACTCGAACTGTTAACCGAATCGACACTCCCCAACGTCTACCTAGCGGGCTATTGGGGGGAAACAACTGTGGATCTAAATAGAATCGGGACTGCTGCGCTACTGGCTTTTTATTTTTTGCTCTCGGCTTGCTCGCCATTTGATTCGAACGTCGAGAAGATGGACCTTTCATCGGATCACGCAAATGGTCGCGCCGCTGATTATATTGTTGTTTTGGATGAGCCAGCATTTCCGAGTGCAGTGAACGCGAACAGCATAAAAATGAGAACGGATGAAGAGTCGGTGGTTACTGTGATGGGTGCAATAGCAATGACCCACGATTTAGAATCACCTTCTGTCGTCTTCAGTCGCGTCTTGCGCGGTGGCGTGTACCGCATGACGCTTGGTCAAGCAGAGCAAATGCGAAAGGACTCGCGCGTTAAGTACGTTGAACTTGATCGTCGCATGTCGATCTCCGCGACCCAGGCGCAGGCCCCATGGGGGCTTGACCGAATTGATCAAGAGAATTTGCCGCTTGATCGAAGTTATCGTTCGCCCGATGGCGGCGCGAGTGTGAACGCCTATGTCATTGATACGGGAATTAACATTGGGAACACCGACTTTCTGGGACGCGCGGTACACGGCTTTGATTTCGTCGATAACGATGCGGATGCATCCGACTGCAACGGTCATGGAACCCATGTCGCGGGCAGCATTGGCGCTGCGACCTATGGAGTCGCCAAGTCAGCAAAACTTATTGGTGTGCGAGTTCTCGATTGCCAAGGGTCCGGATCTATTTCGGGCGTGATCGCCGGCATCGAGTGGGTAACCGTCAATCACACGAAACCTGCGGTAGCGAACATGAGTCTTGGCGGCGGGGCCTCGCAAGCAATCGACGACGCCGTTCGCGCATCTATCGAAGCGGGCGTGACCTATGTCGTTGCAGCCGGAAATGAAAATCGCGATGCTTGTCTTGGTTCGCCTGCGCGCGTCCCCGGCGCAATAACAGTTGGAAGTACGACAAAACAAGATGCCCGTTCTTCTTTTTCAAACTTTGGAACTTGCGTGGATATTTTTGCGCCAGGCTCCGACATATTGTCGACATGGCACACTTCCGCAACGGCAACGCAAACGATCAGCGGCACATCGATGGCGGCGCCCCATGTTGCAGGTGCGGTGGCACTCTTTTTAGCTGCAAACCCTTTGGCCGCACCAGCACAGGTTGCTGGCCGGTTGTTAACTGAATCACGAAGTGGGAAAATTTCGAATGCCGGCGTTGGTTCCCCCAATCGTCTATTGTCGACAAGTTTCCTCTTTGGCTCACCGCCGCCTGTTGATCCGGGCGAGGGAGAAGAACCCGGAGTCGTGGAACTTCAAAGCGGAATTACGGTCACGGGGCTGAGTAGTAAAAAAGGGGAGGAGAAGGTTTTTATCATCCGAGTGCCCGCTGGAACAACGGCACTACAAATTCAAGTCAGTGGTGGTAGTGGTGACATGGATCTCTACACCAAGACTGGATCAAAACCCACATCAACCGATTACGATTGTCGTCCGTATTCCAACGGCAATTCTGAAATGTGCGGTTACTCCGCGGCACAAATTCCAGTTGCAGGTGGCAAGATCTACGTTCGCATATATGGCTATTCTGATTTTTCCGGAGTTCAGGTTCAGGCCATATTAAAAAATGGTGCTACCTCTGCGCCATGTTTTAACTGCGAATTGAAAACCGAAACCTTGCTTGCTAGCGGCGCGAGATCAGAACCATGGGGAGAGTTTTCTTCCTCTGGCAAAGTGTCGCTCTGGCTTGAAGGACCCGCCGGGACCGACTTTGATCTTTACCTGTTTAAACGAAACGGCACCCAGTGGACGCAAGTGGCGAGCTCGGCGAAAAGTGCGTCGCAAGAGGCGATTGCCTACGACGGGACCACGGGCACCTTCAAGGTAGAAGTGCGGTCTTATAATGGAACGGGACCATTTAAAGTGTGGAACCAGTAGCAGGTAGCAAGAAAACGCCCAGATCAGGATGATTGTTTCGGTTTGAAACAGACCATCACTATAAGTTTACACAGTATGAGCAAATGCAAATCTCGATCGGTGTGATCTACGCGTTAGACCAAAGGTATGGAAAATCATACTTTTAGGTTGGCGGTTGTTGGTGGGATGAGCTGGTTCGTTTCAAGCATGCTGATCAATTTTGGTTTGATAAGCACGGCTAAGGCAGACCCCGCCTGGAAGGCGCGGGAAAAAATAACCATAACGGTAACAAATTTTTATTCCCAATATATAGCTAAAGCGAAACGCCCTCGGGACCAGCAGTCTGTTTTAAAGGCGAACCTCACGCCAGATTTCTTTAGCGGTTTTCAGGACCTCGTTGAGGGAATGGACGCAGATCCGATCGTGCGATCAGAGCATTGGGGAGCGGACTATCGACACAAGATCCGTGTCTACAACGTTTCTCTTGTAGGCGAAGATTCGGCTCGTGCGGATGTTCGCTTGGGTGAAATCCCTCAGGGAGTGAAGAGTCCGTCGGGACCAGTGACTCTTCGTTTAACTTTGAAGAAAAGTGGCAATCGTTGGCGAATCGCATCGGTCGAACGAGGGTTCGATAATCCGTAGTTCGCTAGGCTTGTCGGTAGGACCGAACTTTGGTACACGCCTTCTAATTCCGTTGCCATTCGCGCAACATCATCCATTGTGACTTTGTTATCTAGCTGCCCGGTTGCATGGATTTCCATGGACGCATTGCTGGTCTTCAGTCGAGATGAATCATTGGCAGTTTCGAGCCAGAATAGTGTGGTGAAACGATTTTTAAAACTCGCGGCTGTATTCGCCGCGGTATTCGTCCAACAAGCGGTTTTGTCCGTTCCAACCGCTATTGCGAAAAGTCCGGCAAGCGAAGTAGCGCCATTGCCTCTGAACTCATTCCTTGAAAGAAAGCTGCGTCGGGAAAAATTCAAACCCGCGTTTATTCGACAAATGCTACGTGCATACGAGCCAAGAGATTTTCATTCTGTATTGGAGTTGAACGTCCTTCTGTACCTTCGAAAATCCGATTATCATGGTCCGCAAGTTTCTGACGAGGCGGTAACTGAAGTGCGCGACTTTCAACAAGCGCAAGCTAAGTGGCTTCGTCTAGCTGAATCACGGTACGGCGTCGATCAAAACGCAGTCGCCAGTCTTCTTTGGATTGAATCCCGACTAGGGAAAAATGTAGGAAATTTCCACGTTCCGAGCGTCTATCTCCATTTAATTCAGGCGCCACGTGTCTCCGTTCAAAACTATCTTCTTTCCAGGACCGAGAAGTTCACGGATTCAGTTTCGGAAGCGGACCAAAAGGAAATTGTCGCCAGAACTCACAAGAAAGCAAAATGGGCGCTTGACGAGCTACGGGCGCTTCAAAAAGTTCACGCTTGGAAATGGAAAGTAGACGAAGATCTTCGCGGCTCATTCTCGGGTGCTTTTGGTATCCCGCAGTTTTTACCTTCGAGCTATGTGCGCTGGGCAAGATCGCGCAAAAAATCAACCCAGCCCGTGCTCAGTCGGCCTGAGGATGCTATCTTTAGCGTAGGCTTTTATCTTATGGACCATGGTTGGAAGAAATCCAGTCGCGAAGCCCAGCTAGCAGCGCTTTACAAATACAATAATAGTCACGACTATGCGGCTGCGATCCTTTCGTTAGCTGATCGGGTCAAAGAAGAAGCCGAGCTAAAGGAAAGTAAACAAACAAGATGATCATCAAAGAATACTCAATCGATTTTCAATGGCCGACCCGCGAGCCTTTTTTGTTTTGTGTACATCACTTGGATCGATATCCAAATGGAGAAGCGGACTTCGCTCCAGATCGCAGACACTTAAAGGGGCGACAGATTGGGCAAGACTTCGTCGAAAAAGACGGTTTTCGAATGTACCACGGCGAATCGGTTCCGGGATTCCCGGTGCATCCTCATCGCGGTTTTGAAACCATAACGGTGGTTCGGCGTGGCTACGTCGACCACGCTGATTCACTTGGTGCAGCCGGGCGGTATGGAGAAGGAGATGTGCAGTGGATGACCGCTGGCGCTGGAGTTCAGCATTCAGAGATGTTTCCACTTTTAAAGCAAGATCAGGGCAACACGGTCGAACTGTTCCAGATCTGGCTGAATTTGCCGCGTAAAAGCAAAATGGGCTCACCTCATTTTACTATGTTTTGGAACGAAAAAATCCCTCGGGTAAAGGTTGATCAGTCTCGTGTAGAAGTCGAGGTTATAGCCGGCAGTTTCTGTGAAGTTCAAGCGCTTGGGCCGCCGCCCGATAGCTGGGCATCGGATCCGACAAATGAAGTTCGCGTTTTGATTGTAAAAGTTCTGCCGGGTGGCAAGTTTATTCTGCCGAAGGCGATCGGGAATACGTCTCGAATGCTTTACTTCTACGAGGGAAATTCGGCAGTCGTGCAAGGCGCGGCCGTCAACGTGCAGACGGCGTTTGAAATAAATAGCAGCGATGAACTTGCGATTTCCATAGCTGCCGACGCGCAATCCGCCGCTTTTTTACTGCTTGAAGCAAAGCCGATTGGTGAACCAACCATACAATACGGACCGTTTGTGATGAACTCTAAAGAGGAGATCGCGCAGACAATTGACGAATTCCGTAAAACTGAGTTTGGTGGTTGGACTTGGCCCTCGGCTTATCCTGTTCATGGGCCGGGGTTGAGGCGATTTGCGAAGTATCCTGGAGGAAAAATTGAAACGCCGACTTAGAGTCAATGCTCGTGAATCAACAATTCTATAAAGTTCCGATGAGCAACAAAGTTATTCGTTGTCGTTGAACTGAACCTAGCCTAATACTCGGCCGCATATGACAATAGACAACGTCGTTCAGAACCCATTCGCTGTAATTACAATTATCGCAGCGCCCGCGATTCTAACTAATGCATCAAGCATCCTAACTCTCAGCACAAGCACGCGCCTCATGCGGTGTTTGGATCGAATCAATACCCTAACGGGTCATCTCGATCGGCACGAGATTTCTAAAGAGCTGCGGGCGGTCTACCTCGAGCAGGCAGAGCTCTCACACCGGCAGGCTCGGCAGTTTTTGGGCGCATTGCGCTGGATCTATGTCGCACTTGCGGCATTCGCGATCGCAAGCTTTCTTGCATTGATGGGTGCTTCGACGGTGACGTTGTTGCCTGAAAAAGTTATTGAAGCTTTGGGCGCACTAAGTTTGGTCGCTGGCGGCGTGGGCGCATTGGGCTTTCTCTGGTCAAGTATCAATTTGATTTCCGCTAGCCGAATTACTGTCCAAATTCTTCAAACGGACAACGAGATTTTAAAAGCTCTCCATCGTAAATAAAATAGTTAATCGACCTTCTTAGCTAGTCGCAGAAGCTGTGAACTAATTTTGAGATCGCGCATTTCAAGATTCGTTCGATCAACGGAAAATCGAAGTTTTCCAGATTCAGAAAATAAAAGTATGGATGCTCCTCGACGGTAGTGCGTCTCGTATGGAGAGATCACTAAAAGTTTCCGCTGCTCGATGCTCTTTACGAGAAGCTCAAAACCGGACGGTCGCAGTTTTTCAGCGAAGATTACATCAACCTCTGTGGGAACTAACTCTCCAGAGATTGCAATGGCGCGAATAGCTCGGTCCGGATTTTTTCGCTCAGAAAGGAGTTTCTCAAAACTCTTAAGCATCACATCGTTTTCCCAAACGCCTATTAAAATCTCTTGTCCGGTGCCATTTGGCCAAGTGATATAGGAAAGAAATTGGTAGACATAGGCCGCTCGTAGGTCTTCCTCTGGGCGAGGGCTGAGAGCATGCACCATTGTTTTTGCTGAGAAAATAAAAAAAATAAGAAGCGAGCATAGACTTAGTTTCATCAAAAACTCATCACATACTCAGTGCCAACTGCCCATTCGCGCGATGGTCCTGGGATTGGACCTAACGTAGAGGTTTCTCCTTTATATGGAAGAATATAGGTTTTCTCTTGGTTCAAGAGATTTGAAATCGAAACTTTGACTGAAAACCCCGTAATTTTTTCGAATTCGTACTTCGCATTGAGCCCAAGTATCAGTGTCGGTTCGAAATCGCGAATTTCAGAAACTGCACTTGAATTGTTCCATGCCCAACCTTGACGTACGCCCTCCCATGCGGCGTTCAATGAGATTTTTAAAGCATCGAGAGTCGACTGTACGTACCCTGTGGCACGCAGGGTGGGGAAGGCCAAGAGGTGATTCTCATTGTTGCTAGCATATTGCGTGATGTTGTTCATTCCTGCGCTTGTCGCATAGGCTAAGCTGGTAGATGCTCGAAAATTTGTTGAGTGCCACTGATATGTGAGCTCCGCTCCATTGGCTCCGGTTCTGTCAAAGTTCCGATACTGATCGCCAACTTGGTTTCCAGTTGCGACGTTTGTATAAACAATCGGGCTAGAAATCAAAATTGAGAACAAGTTCAAACTTAAAAGTGAGTTCGAATTAATGATCTCGCTCAACTCAACTTCATAAGTTTGAGTTCGCTCTGGTGAAATACTCGTATTCAAACTCAATGTTTCCGCGGCAGGGCTGCGGTAGGCTGCTGACGCCATTAATTTGTACGTCGTCGCACCGAGGGTTCGGGTGTATGCCAGGCGCGGCACCGTAGAACTAGGGACTCGCGACGGAATCTCGTGACGAACACCGAAAACAAAAGATGTTTCGTCGTCCTGCCAGTTGTATTCGCTATAAAATGAAGTCCAATTTTGAGATAGTTCCAGGGTGGGATTAGAATTGCCTGAAAACCTATTGCTGTCCTCGCCGATGTCGCTAAGGACTGTGCCTTTGTCGTCGCGGTATTTCACGCCATAGCTTAAGCTATGTACTGTATTCGAATAGGAACCATCTACGGCGGTATCTATCCTTTGGTAGGATTTGTCATAGAAGGCGCCGCTTGCAAACGTGCTCGGATCTGGAGAATTCCAAGGCGTTTGTTGGTTGAAGTTGCCGCTGACTTTGAGACTATGTGAATCGAAACTAAAACTGCGCTGAAGGCCGAATTGAAATTGGCGATGCCTTGCCGAAATGGCCGGAATAGCCGGTGTTCCATAGTTTGCGACTTGTTTCGTTTCGATTTCCTCAAAGGCAAGCTTCGCATTCCAATCTTGCCATCGAACATGCGCGATTGAGCCTCTGGGGGCAAACAATGCGGCGTCTTTCAAATCTGCGGATTCACCAACAAGTGAATTGTACTCTTTGTCTGAAACAGTAGACAGGATTCCGTATGCGAGAATTCCAGTCTCAACCGATGATCCAGATTCTGGCAGGAAGCGGGAAGAGCGCAGCCCGAGAGCCGCCGTTCCTCGGGAGGCATTGGCGCGCGGCATCCCACCAGCAGCTACGTCAAATCTCAATCCTGTTTCGCCATTCATTGCCACTGTAGTGATAGAAATTACTGCAAGCTCCGCGTTGCCACCGTGAACAACGGATCCAGGGCCGCGTATGATTTCGATTTTCTCTATGAGGCTAAGCGGAAATCGATCACCGATAATAAAAGTGCTGTAGGCGAGTTCGTTGTATTCAAAGCCGTCAATCAAAACCAAGACTTTCCCCTCATGTCCCCAGATACCGCGAAAACCTAATCCCAATGTTTGCGCAAGATCAGCGCCGATATGAAATCCCGGCACTAGAGAAATGAATTCCTGAAGAGTTGTTGCGCCCGACGCTTGAATCGCGGGGCGGTCGAAGACTGAGATCACGCCCGGGGCCCGTCGAATCGAAGAAGCGACAGGTGTTGCGACTTTGATTTCTGTATTCATGAGCTCTTCAAGACTTTCGGTCTGAAGGTTTGCTTTGGCCATCGGCACAAATAGTAGAACCAGGTAAAATGAGTGAAGTAAGCCAGACCGGACCATGGTCTGGGTCGTAGGGCGGGAGAAAAACATCGCACTTCCCTTTCTCTGTGAAGAGAAACCAAGCCTAGATTCGGATTTTGACTTACGGCAAGGAAGGCGGCGAAGCGTGACGCTGGTTGACGAGAGTTCCCTACGAAATTGCGGACAAAATCCGATAAGTAGTTGTCCCAAAATCAGAGGATATTTCATTGAGGTTTTCGCGTCGAGATCCGAATCAAAACGGCCCAGAAGTTTCAGGAACGCCGGTCGTACCGTTTGAAACTCTTTTGCTACAGACAATTCGGTGGCCGTTGATTTCAGCTCTGTTTTTAGCGGCAGTGCTGATGATCGGGTTCATGGCAAAATCCGAGCTGCAGAGTTTAGAGATGCGAATCCGGTCTGAGGCGAAGATCGTAAAGTTTAACGCCGTCGCGGCTATTGAGTTCGGTGACGACGAACATTTAGGACGCCTAGTTCAATCTTTGGTAAGTGGTGAAGAAGGAAGCTTGGCTGGAATCCGAAAGATTGATGAAGATTGGATTTTTCAATCCGTCGGCGAACTTCCTGCTCCGTGGACACAGTCAAACTGGCGCGCCTCTTTTTTTGATGGTGAAAAAGCCGATGCCCAAAAAGACGGGCTCGGGCCCGATTTTGAAACTTTGCTCTCGTTTCGAGCGATTGCGTTTCGATCCTATATTCGTTCCGGCGATGGGAAGATCATCGGTGAGATATACATTGCAACGTCGACCGCACATTTTATGTCAAAGCTCTTACAGATTTTGATTTTAATCGGATTCTGCTTCATCGTTTCGACTACGTTTGCAGTGTTTATGACGCGTTGGAATTCGCGTGCACTTGTTGAAAGTATTAAAGACTTTGTCGCCGTTGTACGCCGAGTTTCAGTTGTTGAAAATTTAAAATTGCGAGTGCGGCCGCTGAAACCTCACGATAAACAACCGCTGATTCAGGAATTCGAAAATCTAGCGGTCGAATTTGATCGAATGATTGAGCGAATTGAATTCAAAGACGAGTTTCTTGAATTGTTGAATCGTAATCTAGAATCTAAAGTGCGAGAGCGCACTCGCGAACTTGAAGGCAGTCGGATGCGTGCGACCGAAAGCGCTAGGCTTGCTTCGCTTGGGGAAATGGCCAGCGGTATTGCCCACGAAATCAATAATCCACTTGCGATAATCAAAGCAAGCGCCGAACAACTTTTGGTGAATAGTCAGAATCAGGAACTATCATCCGCAAGCATCAAAAAGTCAGCTGAACGTATTAGTCGAGTTGCTGATCGGATCGCAAAAATTATTATGGGACTCAGGACATTCGCTCGTGAAGGTAAGTCAGATCCCTTTGCAGTTGTTTCTATCGAAGCTGTAGTGAATGAAACCTTGGAGTTCTGTTTAAGTCGCTTTAAGAGTAATGGGATTGAGATCATCATAAATCCGATTTCAGCCGAACTCGTCGTGCATGGACGAAGCGTTCAGATGTCGCAAGTTCTTCTAAATTTACTAAACAATGCTTACGACGCACTTGGTTCTTCGGAAGTCCTTTCACCTCGCATCGAAGTCTTAGGTCGAAAGATTGGCGATTTCGTCGAAATACACGTCGTCGATAATGGGGTCGGAATACCCGAAGAAATTCGGACCCGGATCATGCAGCCCTTTTTTACGACGAAAGAGGTCGGAAAAGGAACTGGATTGGGACTAAGTATCTCACGATCAATTATGGAAGACCATCGCGGCGAGCTTTTGTTAGCGCAAGATCCACTTCCGACGAGATTTATTATGCGATTTCCTCACGCCCAGTCGCAGCTTGCGCCCGCCCTGGGGTCAATCGAACAAGACGCCGCATAAAACCGATTGTTTTGTCGTGTAGGTCGCGCTTGAATCTCTTCTTATGAAGAAGAAATGGGTATGGATCGTCGTCATTGCAGCAGTTTTCGCAGCGGGTTTTTGGGGAATTCGTCGGCGCAACGCTGCGAAATCAGAGACGCTCGAAGCTGTTGTTGAAGGGCCAATTATTGAGGCCGTCTACGCAATCGGAAAAATTGAGGCTGTAAGAAGATTTCAGGCTAAGGCAGGTGTGCCGAGCGGAATATCAAAGCTTCCAGTTCGTGAAGGAATGAACGTTCAGAGATTTGATGCTTTGGTGCATTTTGTTGAAGGCACGGTGATACGTGCTCCATTTTCTGGAATCGTTTCACGAGTGAATTATAAAGTGGGCGAATCTGTCTTTTCTGGCAACGTAGTTGTCGAAGTTATTGACCCATCAGAATTTGAAGTCCGGGTGGTTCTTGATCAAAGAGCTGCGATGCGCGTAAAACGAGGACAAATTGGCAAGATGAGCTTTGACGGCTTGCGAGACAAAGCTTTTGAAGCAGAAGTACGCGCAGTTTACTCGAGTGATTCGCAATTTACGGTATTGCTGGTTCCACGGACACTCCCTGCCGAGGTGTTGGAAGGAATGACGGCAGATATTTCTATTGAAGTGAACAGGAAGGCGAGCGGTAGGACAGTTCCGATTGCGGCCCTACAAAACGGTTCCATAATTCGCGTGCGCTCAGGCAAGCGTGAAACGGTCGCAATTCAGGCGGGGATCGTCAATGCCGAACGGGTGGAAGTTCTAGCCGGCGACATTGCCATTGACGACCAAGTTGTCGTCAAAGCGAAGTAGCGATGTTCTTCCTTGCAATCCGCCATCTTGTATCAAGAAAAAAACAAACGGTTCTTACGCTTCTGGGCATTGTTTTCGGTTCGATGGCGTTCGTCGCAATTTCGGGGTTCATGCTGGGCTTCCAATACTTCCTACTTGATCAGCTGATTAACAACGACGCTCACATTCGTGTGAGTGCGAGGGAAGATCGAATTGATCAGTCGGTTGCGATGCGGGATCTTTATGGACAATCGTCAGCGGCGCTTGTTGCATGGGTCACAGAGCTATCGGGCACTCGCAGCAATCCGAAAATAGAAAACCCCAGAGGTTGGGCTGAAATTTTGGGCCACGATCCAAGGGTTGAGGCCTATTCACCGCAATTTTCCAGTCAGGTTTTGTTTAGCCTCGGTGCCATTTCTGCTAACGGAAGATTGATCGGTTCCGAGCCTGACATGCAGGTCAAAGTCACGAATATCGAAAACTATGTTTTAACTGGAAAATTCACCGATATCGCGACCGGTGGAAACAGATTGCTCGTCGGGACTGGACTTCTTAAAAAACTTGGTTCCACCGATGGCTCCACCATTTTTGTTTCAAATGGTCGCAATCGTGCCACGCCTTTTAAAATCATAGGAACTTTCGAGACAGGTAATCGGCAACTGGACGACTCAACGGCGTTTGCTGCCTTGATTGACGTACAGCGCCTGTCTGGACAACAAGACGAGATAAATAACATCGCTGTTCGGCTTTGGGATTTCAATCGCGCCCGCGATGTTGCCCATGACTGGCAAGCAGTTTCCGTTGACAAAGTAGAAAGCTGGGACGAGATAAACGCGGCCTTTTTAAATGTGTTTCAAATTCAAGATGCGACGAGATATTTGATGATCGCAGTCATCTTGTTGGTTGCGGGGTTTGGAATCTACAACATTCTGAACGTTGTTGTTTCGCAGAAGAAAAAGGAAATCGCCATCCTTAGATCGATTGGTTACGAGCAAGGCGACATACTGAAACTATTTTTTCTTCAAGGAATCATTTTGGGAGTCGTTGGATCGGCCCTCGGCTTGGCTCTTGGATATTTAGCCTGCCTAGCACTTGAGCTTGTTCGCTTCGGTGGTGGGCCCATGGGTGGCGGAACCTTTATGAAAGTCAGTTTTGACCCAATGATATATGTGCGCGCTTTTCTGTTTGGGTCACTGTCCTCTGCATTTGCGAGTCTCATGCCGGCGCGGGCTGCTGGCAAGCTAACTCCAATTGATATTATCCGATCGGGGGCCGAGTAATGGCGCTCCAGGCGATTCAGGTTTCGAAATCTTTTGGCGAGCCACCGACAAAAGTGCTTCATGAGTTGGATTTTCTGATTGAAGAGGGAGAATTTGTCGCACTTACCGGTAGATCCGGTTCAGGAAAGTCCACTTTGCTTTATTTACTTGGCGCCTTAGATTTTCCCACGTCGGGAAAGATTTTAATCGACAACAAAGATATCTCCGAAATTTCAAGCGAAGCACTTCACGAGCTTCGAAACAGATCGGTTGGTTTCGTTTTTCAATTTCACTATCTACTTCCGGAACTCACGGCGATAGAGAATGTTTTGATGCCTTCAAGAAAAGCGGCGACCAAGGGAGTTGCGATAGAGGAATTTGTCGAACGTGCCCATGGTTTGATGGACGAGTTTGGATTGTCCGACAAAAAAGATCGGTTGCCGAGGCAGCTGTCGGGCGGCGAACAGCAAAGAGTCGCGATCGCTCGGGCGCTGGCGATGCGTCCGCGGTACTTGTTTGCTGATGAGCCCACTGGATCTCTCGATACGGTGAACGGTGATATCGTTATGAGCTTGTTTGAAAAAACAAATCGAGAAGACAAGACCACGGTAATTCTTGTGACCCATGATCCCGGCTTTGCGGCTCGTGCAACGAGGCAGATCAAGCTGGTGGACGGAAAGATGGCCTAACTGGACCTCGGACCAGGTGCGCCGATCGTGTCTGTTTGTTGTCTTTCAAATAGTCTGCAACGCTTTAGTTATGAAGCCTCATCCATGTCAAACTTGTGGAGCCTGTTGTGCCGCCTTTCGGGTCGGCTTCTATTGGCGAGAGGCCGAGTCGGCTGAACATTCCTCAGCCGTACCGTCAGGAATGTGGAGCGAAGGAAATCAGTTTCAACGTTCAATGAAAGGTACAGAGGAAAAACATCATCCGAAGTGCGTCGCCCTAAAGGGAGTCGTAGGGAAATTTTCTGAGTGCTCGATCTACGAAAACCGTTCGTCGACTTGTCGAAACTTCGAAGCGTCATACAAAGATGGCACCGCTCGCCCTCGTTGTGACGAAGCACGGGCGAAACATGGACTTCGTCCACTCACCAAACAAGATTGGCGTTAGGCAAGCGCTAGAGGTTTAACCACGAAACGAGCTCTGGATAGCGTTGAAAGCAGAAGACGGCACCGGCAGTCGGAAAATCCACGTTTGCCGGATCTGGCAGAAACAGCGCGGTTGGTGCACCGGCAGAGAGTCCAGCTTGGAGATCATAAAGATAGTCGCCGACAAAAAGTAAACTTGAAGTGGTGATAGAAAAATGTTTTGCAATGAGATGCAAACCATCGGGCTTTGGTTTTGGTTCCGCATCGTTCCGTGTCAACACCAAATCACAAGTAAGGCCGTGCATTTTCAACGTCTGCATGGCTGTCGCGCGCGAGTTTCGAGTAAAAATGGAAAAAGGAATCTCTCGGTGGTTTAAGAACGAAAGTGTTTCAGGAACGCCTTCAATGATTTTCGACTTCTCTGCTCCTGCAACCTCAAACTGGTGAACAATTTCATGTCCCCAAACTCTTTTGCTCTCTGGCCAAGTGTCGATGACTTCAAGAATAGGATCTTCGGGAGCTAAGCCGAGAGTGCGTCGAAGTTCAGTGAAGTCGATTTTTGAATCAACAAGAGTTCCGTCTAGGTCGAATGCGATCGCCTGAACACTGCCTTTTGCCATTGGCAGCAGTTCATACTTCCTCTTGGCAGACGTCAATGCCAACTGGCATCATTCCGAATATGAGTTTAGCTTTCACTTTGAAATGGGTACCTGCATTCAGTCTTTTTCTCGTACTTCTGTTTGTGGCATTTAAGAAGTACACCGTGGGAATTTACCACCCGCAGGAGCAGGCGATCGCGATCGCCCTCGTCACCTTGGCTATCGTCTTTTACTTGTCGATGGGCTTGATTTGGCTTGTCCGTAAAGTCGTCCCGATCGATGGCTGGGGCCTGAACGGACTCCCGTATATAGCCGGGATTCTGACGGCGCTCATGACTCTGGTTTTACCTTCTGGATCTTTGTTCAACTTTAAGTTTGGTGACTTACTTCGTTTCCCAGCAATGACTGTCTTACTGTTGCCGGATAGAATTGTATCCAGTCCGGGAGAGCGTGGATACCGGGCGCGCCTAGTTGAGCGCAAAAGAATCGCCGAGATTTTAAGAAACGAAACCGACGCGGTTGTTGCTGTTCTAAAAGAAAAGCCGCTGAAGTTGATCGACATGACGCCTGGAACATCAGAGATTTCTTTGGTAGCGACGGCTATAGAAAACGATAAATTGGATATTGCCAAACATTGGATCGAACGTGGCGCGAAGATCGACGACGAAAGTCACGTGCTGGCGGCTGCCGCAGCAAAGGGCGACGTTGATGTGATTCGGTATCTACTTCAGCTCAAAGCGGGACCAGTTGTCGGGCGGCCCTACAATTATCGTACACTTCCGATTTGGCAGGCAAGCAGGGCCGGGAAGTCCGAAGCCTCAAACCTGCTGATAGAGGCATCAAAAGCGCTGGATCCCAGCTATGTCGACTACTTGTTTCTGATTTCAGTACAGTCTTGTGTGCCGAGGCTTGCACATGAAGCACTTAGACATGGCGCAAATCATAAGTCCGTCACCGAATTCGGACCGCACTTCTTGTACTCGGTCGCCAGATACTGCCACACCTCAGAAACGGCACCTAGTTTTGAGGATTTTGTTCGCCTTGCCCAAAAGCTTGAGATTGATTTTAAGGCATCTGATCAATACGGCCAGACGATCTCACAGTATCTTTCCAATTCCGATTCTTGGAAATTTGAAGTCTTTCGGAGATTAGGTCTTGCAAAGTAACCGCGACTTGCATGTCGCGATTACTTCGCTTTGGTAACTCCGTTTATTTGTGAAAAACTTCAGTCGTCGAAGAGGTAACGACGGCTGAGGAATCTACCGGAGCGGAAGCATTCTGCGCATCATCGGCCACGAAAATCTTTTTCATTTTTCCAAGACTCCAGACTCGGAACCTATCGATGAATGAATAGGCAGCTGGTACCACGATCAACGTCAAAAGCGTCGAACTAATCAGACCGCCAATAATTGCCCAACCCATGGAAGTTCGTTGCTTGGAAGCCTCGTTAAGGCCAATTGCCAAAGGAACTGTGCCGGCGATGAGGGCCATCGTTGTCATCAGGATCGGGCGAAGCCGCGCTTTACCAGCAGTCACCATCGCATTGGTTCGATCCATTCCTCCTTGAACCAACTGATTGGCATAATCCACTAACAGGATTGAGTTCTTACACGCGATCCCTATCAGCATAATCATCCCGATCATCGAAAAGAGGTTCATGCTTTCTCGTCCCACAAAAAGTCCGACAAATGCGCCGGCAATTGCCAGCGGCATCGCCAACATAATGGTGAGCGGCGTGATAAACGATTCATAGAGCGAAGCGAGCACAAGAAAGATAAAGATGACCCCGGCGCCCATTGCAAAAACCATCGATTCGCCCAGCTCTTTGAAGTTCTCAGCTTGTCCGATGAATGAAAACTTCATGTCTTTTGGAAGTTTCACGTCGTCTTTCATGAGGACACTGACGTCATTTAATATGTCTGCTAAACCCGCGCCCGGCGCAATGTCGGCAGCGATCTGGACATATTTCATCCGGTCCATTCGCGTGATGCTCGACGGGCCAGTTGCATCAATAGGAGCCGCTACATTCGAGAGTTTGACGAGCGAGTTATTGAGGTTTGGAACATAGATTTGATTGAACGCTTGTCGGATGTCGCGTTGGTCTTCTTTCATGCGTACGCGAATATCGTATTCTATTCCGCGATCCCGAAATTTCGCCGAAACCAAGCCCTCAACTTGCGCCCGAAGTTCCGCTCCAATTGCGGTCGTCGAAACACCAAGCATCTGTGCCCTGTTGCGATCAGGAACTACTTGAAACTCAGGCTTTCCAGTCCGGAAGTTGATGTCCGTATCAAGAAGCCCGGGATACGCTTTCATTTTTTCTAGCGCCGCGAGACCGATCGCCTCGAGCTGCTTTTGATCGGTTCCTTGAATGATCATTGTAAAGGGACGCTGGCCGCCGCCCACGGCATCATAGTCTTTCACTTTCGGGTTCGCAAACGCATAGGCTTTGAGCTGATCTCGAAGAACCTCTTTAAACTCACTTGTGTTCATGTTTCTTTTCTTCGATGGCACTAGCTGCACGTAAAGATCAGCATAGTTTGCATCGCCTTCGCGAGATCCAACCGTGAGGGCCGAGACGAGTACTTCTTTGTTCCCTCGGATCGTTTGATCTACTTTCAGAGCGAGCTCGTTCATCGAGTCAAGACTTGTGCCAGGCGGAAGATCGATTCCGACAGTGAATTCACCAGCATCTTGCGTAGGTAAAAATGTGGCGGGAACAAATTTAGCGAGTGCCATACAAGCAAGGAAAACCAAAAGTGAGGATAAGATTGAAACCAAAGGCCTTCGAATGACAAGCCTGACAAGCGCTTCGTATTTAACTTCTAGCCAGTCTTGGAAGTTTGAAAACCCAAGCAAGACTTGTCCAATGGTGCGATCGTAAAGCGAGTTGCCTGATCCCGGTTTCTTGTGCGTGGCGCCGCCAAGGTATGCGGACATCATTGGCGCCATTGTCAGCGCATCAAAGAGCGAAATCGCCATCGCAAAACAGACGGTCAACCCAAACTGTTTAAAAAATTGCCCGACAACTCCGCTCAAGAACCCTAGCGGTCCAAAAACCGCAATGACGGCGAGAGTTGTGCCAATGACGGCGAGTTTGACTTCTGCCGTTCCTTGGCGAGCAGCTTCCATCGGAGATTTTCCCATCTCCATATGACGAAAAATATTTTCCCGGACGACGATCGCGTCGTCGATCAAAAGTCCGACCGAGAGTGACAGCGCAAGAAGTGTCATAATATTGATCGTGAATCCGGCCATTGCCATCAATATGAATGCCCCGATCAGCGAGTTCGGAAGTGCAAGGCCTGTGATGATTGTTGATCGTCCATTAGCAAGAAACAAAAAGACCGTGAAGACTGCGAGGATCACCCCAATGATAATCGACTCTTGGACATCTAAGATATTTGCTCGAATCCAGACGGACCCATCGCGGACGACCGTGATCTTGGGAGAGCCGGCTTCGGTAGCAAATTCGTCATTTGTTTTTTCGACAGCTTTCAAAAGACCGTCGACGACTTTAATAGTGTTGGCCCCTGACTGTCGGAAAGCATACAGAAAAAGTGATTTTTCACCGTTGATATAGGCGCGTGATGTTTCGTCGACAAGGGTGTCAGTGACTGTAGCCACGTCAGAAATTTTCACGGGAACGTCGTTGCCAAAAAAGTTGACCACAAGATTCTTAATGTCATCGAAAGACTTAAACTGACCGACTGTACGAAACACCGTTTCTGTTTGCCCGTCTGACTTTTTTCCAGATGGAATATCGTTGCCAGCGCCTGCCAAGCGGCTGGAAATCAAAGTAGTCGAGAGTTCACGGTCTTTCAGTCTGTTGCGGTCGAGTTGAACTTGAATTTCTCTTTTTCTCCCGCCTAAAATTTCGACTAGTCCAACCTGGCTGACTTGTTCGAGTCGCGGCTTGATGCGCTCATTCACCAAATCAAAAAGTTCCCCTGGGGGTAAATCTGCGTTCACGGCCATGATTAGAATTGGCTGATCGGCCGGATCAATGCGCCGGATGACGGGTTCTCGAATGTCCGTAGGAAGCTTTCGCTTCGTCGATCCCACCCTGTCGCGAATTTGTTGCTCAGCGTACTTTACATCGGTTTCAAGTGTGAATTCCGCAATGACAACCGAAAGACCTTCTCGGTTTTGCGACGAAAGTCGCTTGATACCTGAAAGTGTAGAAAGTTCGTCCTCTAGTGGCTTTGAAACCAAGGTCTCGACTTCTGCCGGTCCAGCGCCTGGATACGGTGTCGAAACAGTCACAACAGGAAAAGTAACGTCGGGAAAAAGATCGACACCCATCCTCGACATCGCGCCAAGGCCGACGACGATCGAAAGAATCACAATGCAAACTAGGAATATCGGTCGGCGTATGGAAAGTTCTGAGAGATCCATGAGGACTCCTTCTTTAGTTCTTCGTAGCTGGAGCAGCGTAGAGCTTCAATTGTGAATTTAAATTTAGTAGTTCAGCCATTGCGCGAATTCTTGCGAAAGCTGTCTGATCGTAGTCGGATTCAAAAAGAATAACTTGTGCGACAGTGGATTTGCCACTGCGTTGCCGGTTTCGTTCGTGATCAAGTTTTTCCTTTTGGGCAGTCTCGAGCTCTTCATAAAGCTTAAGTTTTTCTTTGGCCAATTCGTAGCGTGACAATGTGTCGATCCAATCGCGTTCCTGGTCAAAGGCTTTGCGCGAAGCGATCGAGCGGTTTGCTCTCGCCTCTGCTGACCAAGCTTCTTGAATTTTATCGGTCGATTCAAAGTCGAGCGGCATATTGAATCGAACGCCAACGGTTGATGAAGGGCGATTGGAGCTCCAGGAATCGTTGAAGGCATCTGCTTCAAGTCCGCGCTGAGGCGAGTTAAACGCGTAGAGGCCGTACACTTCCAAATTTGCCTTGGTGCGCTCGGAAGTCGCAAGGGCTTGTGCTTCAGCTGATTCTGCTTGAAGAATCGACGCTTTCACGTCGGGGCGACTGTTGGTTTTTTCGGGCGTCTTCCAGGTTGATGCAAATTTAGAATTAAATGTCGTCAAGTCCTCGGTCACAAGATCGCCTTGTCGACCGCGTGCTGCGTTGAAAGCTAGTCGGGCGGATCTCGCATCGTCTTCAGCAATGAGGTAATCAAGCTTTCTTGCTTTCAATTGCGCCGAAGCTTGTAAGTTTTCGGACCGATCGGAAAGTGAAAGTCGAACTCGACGACTGGTCCAATCAAACATTGCCTGTGCTCGATCGACAGAAGCCTTTGAAATCCGCAATGCTTCGCGGGTAATCGCGAGGCGCCAATACGCCGCTTCGGCTTCCAGCATGATAGCTCGACCGGTCGCCTCTTGGGCGGCTGCCTTAGCGAGCGCACCTTTTTCGCCGGCCAATACCGAGTATTTAGTTTCACGGCCAAAGCCATTTCTTAAAAGAGGGAGCGATGCTTCAAGCTGTGGGCGTCCCTCAAAATATTTGGGGGCGATACCAACATAGTTGTAATCGGCAAACGCAAAACTGAATTTTGCTTGAAGTCCAAATGAGAATTGATTCTGAACACCAACATTGTAGTTCGAAGTTTCGAGCCTCTGGTACGGGAAAAAGGGACTTGGTTTCGCGTCAGATGTCATCGAGGCACCGGCAAAAAATGAAGGCTTCAGCATCAGCCCAGGTTCAAGTGCTGAAGCCAGCGAAGCAGCTTCAATTACTTTTGCTGCCGATGCCATTTCGTTTCCCGTGGAGACCTGTTCTAGAAACTCATCGAGTTCTAATTTTACCGGACCCGATTTCTCGGCAATTGATTTTGAGTGTGCGAAGAGTGACAAGCAGACCAATGAAATCGAAAGCAGGCGTCGCGAATTCGTCATGAAATTTCCTACGGTGTTGCCGTTTGGCGGTTGCGATCCAGTCCACTGATAACAAACTGGGTCCACTGTTCGAGGGCTAAATTTCTATAGTCTTTGTTTTGGATCGACGGACGACCCAAAATTTTCCGATGCGGTTCGCTCTGAAGGATGTGCATCAATGATCCAAAGACGAGGGAAGTTGAAACTTCGGGGTCTTTCATCTCACTTATAAGGCGATTTTCTTCCGCATGTTTCAGAAACGTAACTAGCGCCATAAAAATTTTGAAGAACCCGCCGCGAAAGATTTCAACGATTGCCGGAGTCAGCATCTGAATGTCGCGATGAATGATGCAACAAAGCTCTGGTTCACGTAAGTGAACCTCGATCATTTCTTCACCAAACATCATTACCCGTGTCTTGAATTCATCGCGTGAATGCGCAGGCTTTAAAATTCGCACGATGGTTTGAACGCGCTCCTCGGCGAAGTCGACAAGACATTCGCGATAAAGACCTTCTTTTCCGCCAAAGTAATAGCTAACAAGACTGACATTGACCTTTGCTGCATCCGCGAGATCTTTCACGGTGGCGCCTTCAAAACCTTTTTCGGCAAAAACTTTTTTAGCCGCTTCAAGTAAAGCCTGCCGCGAGTCTGATTTTTCTTTTGGTGCAACTGAACTGTGTTTTGACATTCGAGCCTAGTATCGGCGAGTCGTATTAGAATATCAAATGGACGTTTGAATTTATAAAATCATATCTCGAAGTGAGATTTGATTGAAATATCATGCACTTGAGTTGCCTAGACGAAAGTTCGGATGCGCTTTCAGGCGCATCCGAATGGTCAATATTATCCTGAAACTGTCAGACTAAATTTCCAAAGGAAACGAAACGCTGGCGATCCATGACTTGTTTTCCAGCTGAACGCCGTTAAGCGTCGTGCCCGGATTGAATGGCCCAAGCTGTTCGAGTTTTGTTTGGTCATATTTGAGACTCTGATATTCCAAATTCAGGCTGAGCGAATAAACGTGAAACCCCGCGCCGACTCGGTACCCTTTTGCACTTTGAAAGTTCACATCAAAGTTACTTCCAGCGGGATCAAGATCTCCGCCAAGAATTAGCGCACCCCACACGCGCAATCCCATGTTGGGCATTTGCATCCCGATGACTGGTCCCCAGTTCACCGAACTTGCGCCAGAATCGTAGTTCACTGATGAATCCGTGTACTGTGGAAATGAATAGCGAGCATCGAGCCCAAGGAAAAACGCTTCTTGGAAATGGAATCCCAATCGCGCACCTAGTCCAAGACCTGAGGCGGTACCAGTAGAGTTAGAAAATGGTGCCGGATAGCCGATGGAAGTGTAGCCAACTTCATAGCTGATCGAGGGTTCGATCATTAATCCTGACTTTCCTTCTTGAGCAGAGGCAATTGAACCTGCGCCAAGAAAGAGAGCGGACACAGCGATGAGTGGCATGACAAAGCTTCCGAAGCGACGACGCTGATGTGGCTGATTTGTTTGATTTGATTTCATTTCCGAATCCTTATGTAGGGTGTTGTTTAGACTGAAACAAGATAAAGCAAGATGACGGCCACTGTGTCTGTTGAGCTCGAGTGTTTTGAATGTCGTTTTGAAATTCTAAGCGGGGAATTTCGCCCCTTCTGAAACTTCTTGAAGAGGAGAGAGTTCTCTTTACATCTACGAAACCGAATTGAACGAATGACAAGCGCGATTGCCCAGATGGATTCGGTTTTGCAGAACTACTTTGCAGGGAAATGTTCTCAAGTAAACAGAACAAAGGAATACAAAATGAGTGAAAATGAACTATTGATGTTAACTGCTAAAAAGCCTGATCGCGCTTTGTTAAAAACAACTGTTGAATGGGTGAGGCCTCGGCTCGAAATCCGCGGAATCCGAACAGAACGTCGGCATCCTGAAGAACCAGTCGAGGATCGAAACGACCGCTTAAGTCCCCGACCGAAGTATGCATTTGAACGTGAGAAGTATTTTGAGACCATATAGCGATTAGGCCACATAAAGATTAGGCCAAATAAAAATTAGGCTAGAGGCTCTTTGTCAGGAGCCTCATCTTTTTTAGTTGCGCCAGTTACGACTCCATCTAAAAACCGAATGAGAAGCAATTGTAAGTCGAAGTCTTTCTGCACAGGTGTTGGTGATCGGCGAAGAACCGCAACGACGATGAAGAGGCAGATCAGGGCCAAGGCAGAAAATGTCGCGACTTCAATTTGAGGCCCGAAAACCAGCTCTTGAATTAAAGCCTGCAGAGCTTGGAATGCTTGAACACCAGAAAAAACTGTCAGCGTCGAGAATACGATTGCAACAAGCAGTCGCAGTGCCAAGTTCGACAGCTCAGTTCGAATCGGTTTTGCTAATGGGTTCATTACCGATTGGATAGCTTGTGCCAACAAATTATTCATGGTGGCTCCTTAAAGAAAGTGGAGCTACTTTTGAACAGTAGCTCCGAGGTGATTAGTTGCGGCTTCGTCGCATTGCCATTGTCAAAAGACTTCCAGCAAAAACGCCGGCGATCGCTGCAGCAGCGATCACTTTACCTGGATTTTCACGAACGTATTCACGGCTAGATTTAGCGTACTCTGAAGTTGAAGCCGCGATGTCGGCTGCCATTGCGCCGATTTTTTCGCCGGCACTGTGGGTCAGTTGTTCAAGATGGTCCTCTGGATTTGCGACTTTGCTTTTAAAGTCTCTTGCTTGACCGTTAGCTTTGTTTGAGATTTCGCTTGGGGAAATTGCCATTGTGTTCTCCTTTTTGCGTTTTCACGCTGGTTTAAAACTAGATGCCTTTTATTGTTGTCCGAGCGGCGTCGACTGCTTTATCTCTTTGGTTCGCAGCACCATCAGCATATTTCTTGAAAACGGCTGAAACCTTATCTTCATAGTTTTCTTTTGCGTCGCCGTACCGTTGACGAACAAGACCGCTGATGGATTTCAAGTCACCTTTTGTCTTTTCCAATTCATCATCGGTCAGCTTGCCCCACGTTTTTTGGAGATCGCCCTTAATTTCAAGCCATTTGCCTTTGATTGTATCCTCATTAATATTCACTGTTTCCTCGTTCGTTAGTTGTTGGTGAAGCGTATTGTCTGTTGTTTCAAAGATCTCGAGATCATGGTAATCGCGGTGGGCGGCGGCCTGATATCATTGCATAAAGCAACGAGATCCCACCGATAGCGAGAAAGCCGAACAGGAATAGTTTGGCAATATCCATTGAAGCACCGGCAAAACCAGTTGCGCCCAGCAAGAGCGCAATCAATGCAAGAACGAAAAACGTGTAAGCCATTTGAATCATAAAACTCTCCTATGTAAAAATAATTAAAGGACGTTCGCGTCAAATCTCTGTGGAGTTGTCGCTTGATCCACTCCGTTGTGATCGCATTGCATTTCAAGAGCCAAAAAAAATCTAAAAAGGGCGTTTTAGATCCTCGGTGCGAGTCCTGACGACATATTTTACCATGTGGGGTTCTTTCGAACACAAACACTGGGGAAAGTTTGAACTTTGTGGTACACCGTAGTTCTTCTCCCCAAACTACAAGTAATCGTCTCAATGATCGAGACGGAAAGTGATGATATGAAATCAGCTACTGATACTGCTCTTTTCAGATCGAGCGCTACTGTTTCTGATCCTGCCGTTACCAAAGTGATTGTCGTGATCGTGGAAGATCAAGATATTCAGGATTTAGTTCGCGCCTACTTTAGACCACGCAATTTCGAAGTTATCAGTTTCAAAACGGCAAGCGAGGCACTTTCCGAGTGTGGAAAGAGCGGAGTTGAGTGGGACGTTTTGGTATCAGATTTTCTTTTCCATGAAATGACAAGTGTCGAGTTCACACTGAACTTAAAGAAAACCTTGCCGGACCTACCAATTATTTTCCTGGCACCACCAGAGCTTGCCGAAAAAGCTGTCGAAGTCATTAAACAAGGTGCTTATGATCTCATAGTTAAACCGCTCCAACTGCCTCAACTGATGGTAGCTGTCGAGCGAGCCCTTCACCTGACCGGATTAAAAGGGGATTTAACTGAGCTTCGCGAGCGAGTGAAGCTGCCTACTGGAAATCGCAAAGGCATGATCGGAAAAAGTCCCGCGTTTCTGCAGGCTCTTGATGTCGCAAAGCGCGTGGCATCGAGTACAGCAAATATTTTGATATCTGGTGAAAGCGGAACTGGGAAAGAAGTGTTCGCTCGTTTCGTCCACAAAGAAAGTGGCAGAAGCGAAGGACCATTTGTTGCGATCAACTGCTCTGCGATTCCTGAAGGACTGCTTGAGTCCGAACTCTTTGGACACGCAAAGGGATCATTCACTGGTGCGCAATCGGTAAAGGTTGGACTTTTCGAAGAAGCGCATGACGGCACACTTTTTCTGGATGAAATTGGTGATCTCAGTTTACTTTTGCAAGCAAAGCTTTTGCGAGTATTACAGGATAAGACGATTCGTCGTGTGGGCGAAAATCACTTTCGAACGGTCAATTGTCGAATCATTTCAGCGACCCACAAAGACCTGTCTCGCGAAGTCGCTGACGGTCATTTTCGGGAAGATCTTTTTTTTCGACTCAATGTTATTCCGCTCAACATTCCGCCGTTGCGCGATCGCCCAGAAGATCTCATTCCTCTGGCCGAATCGTTTCTTCGGAAGTTTGCTTTAGAAAATAATTCGCCCGCCAAACAGCTTTCAAAAGAAGCGGCAAAGTTCATTCTTGCTAACACTTGGCGTGGAAATGTTCGCGAGCTAGAAAATTCGATAGAACGCGCAGTGGTATTAAGTGATTCGCCAGAAATAGGAATCGATGATGTCATGCCTGTCGTGCCGATGTGGGCAAGCGCTAGGGAAGCGACGATGACAGAAGCCATCGGCCAGAACGGCACGGGTGAGCATCAGTTTGCTATTCACTACGGCGAAACGCTTCCGACGCTTGATCAAGTTATGCAAAGCTTTATCGAGTTCGCAGTTCAGCGCAACGATGGCGCTCGGGACAAAACGGCCAAAGAAATTGGTATCGACCGAAAGACACTCTATAAGCGTATGAAGACAGAACTGAAGGTCTAGGCCAGGGTGCTTTTTAGTTTCCAAATAATTTTCTGATGCTGCTCAATTCTTTTGGTGAGCAAATCAGCTGTTGGGAAATCATTTGCGCGAACCGCCTTTGGTAGAAGATCACTTGCCGTTGTGATGATCGCCTCTTGTCCCTTAATTAAAAGGTAGAGCATCTGTTCGGCTTCTGGGACCCCAAGAACTTCTTTGAAAGATGCTAGCTCCGTAAATTCCGCGAACGTCGCAGGAGCTGGTTCGCCAAGCGCACGAATGCGTTCAGCAATTACATCCACCGCTTTCGCGAGTTCCTTGTATTGTTCCTCGAACATTTCATGCAGCGGCTGAAACATTGGTCCCGTGACATTCCAGTGAAAATTGCTGGTGCGCAAATAGAGAGTATAAGTATCCGCTAGCAGACCTGCGAGATCTTTGGCGATCATCTTTCGGTCGCCGTTCGAGATTTCCAGCTTTGATTTTACTACTTGATCTAGCACCTAGTTCTCCTTTTGCTCGGATGTTTCCTCTCCCTCTGCAACGACGATGCCCCGGTGTATCAAGCATGCTGGAACTAACAACACGTTTCGAATTCTTTATGGGTATTTTCCGACCGTTCGAGGCGAAATTGAACAGGATATCAGATTTTCATGTCCCAGTTTTATTTCAATTCGAGCTGAGGCGCGTTCGTTGGTGGCGAGATCGTTGCAAACTCACGGCTTAAGAAAGAGGTGAAATCAATGATGAGAATCAGCTTACAGACGTATTTGTCGATTCCTGTTCTTACAATGCTCGCTAGCTGTGCATCGGGTGAACATCGGGCCGGAACGGCTCAAGGCAATTCGAACCCTGTCGCGCAAGTGGTCGCACAAGATTCAGAAGTGCAAGATTTTGTTGAAATCGAGTTTGGCCTAGGAAGCGCGGCATTGTCGGACGCGGCCAAAGCTTCATTAAACAAAGTGGTCAGCCAAGCGAAACTTGCTGGCAAGGTTGATGAAGTGATCGTGCTTTCTTGGTCAGATCTCGAATATCCATCTAAGAACGCGACGACTCTTCCGCGCGACCAACGAAATTTGGCTGGCGAAAGAAATCGAGTAATCAAGTCCTACCTTCAGTCGGCCCGAGATGTGGACGTCGATACCTACAACATGGCCGAAAAGCCAAACGCACTATCAAAGTGGTTTGATACAAGTGACAATCAGTTGAAACGCGCATTTTTGAAAGCGGGACTTCCTACGACCCAGGACTCTCCGAAGTTTGATGGTAAGGCTTCGCGGTCGGTGATTCTCGTCAAAATAGAATAGTTTTTGATTGAATAGTATTTGATAAAGGCACCCCGTCAGGGGCACTTTTCAAAAGGCCAAAGCAAAACGGATTAGCTTTGGCCTTTTGTTTTTCCCAGCTCTTGGTCCTATTGTAATGTCTCAACTTGATACCAGATTTAGCTTTTTTAGCGTCATGCGCTGAAACTGCCGACAAGCTTCTGAGGCAGTCTTTTGATTAACAAGCTCGACGAAATCATTCGCAAAGTTGCCATTAGGCTTGCGGCTAATAATCGCAACGTCAGGCCGGGCTTCAGTCCCACCACTGCCGCCATCGGTTTGCCAGCGGTTTTGGCGTTTTTCATGCTTTTAATTTCCGTGGTTCCCCAGTTCGTGCGCGAAGCAAGTCACGTTAATTCGCGACCGTTCGAACAAAATATTCACGCTGAAGACTGGTACGTCTCCTACGAGGATCGGGAAGAATCGCTTTGGAAAAACAAAATCGTTCGCGACATGTATGCGCACTCGCAAGAGCTCGACCGCAGACCAGGTGAGGTATATTGGATCGGAATACAAATTCCGGCCGCTTACGCCGAGAAGGCAAGACGTGCAGGAGCAGACCACCTGTTTGTCGGTTACCTTATAGGCGAGTCCGAGATTTACATCGATTCAAAGCTCGTGAAGAGTGGTCCTGGCAATGGGTACCGACGCGCGACGGTCGTTGTTGTGCCGGAAAAATCCTTTCAAGATCCATCCGGCTTTCGTGTCGCCATCCGCATTCGGAACGATGCGCGAGAAATGTATCCCGACACACTTTTCTATACGGGCCTTGCGACTTCGGCGCAGGTTGAAACCCACGTTCGCTGGCAAGAGTTCAGGTCGATGATTTCAAATTCAATCGCTTTTGGACTAAATCTCGCGCTTGGCTTTTTCTTTTTTGCACTTTGGCTTTGCGGTGTCAAAAAACAGGAGCTTTCAGCGTTTGCTGCCTTCGGACTGATGAACGCAGTTACTCAATCTCTGACGATGCCCATGATTCTTGACTATCTTGGCCCGATGTCCTCGTACCGATTGAACTTCATCATCAAAGTTTACGAAGTACTCTTTGTCCTTTGGTTAGGCGCTTCGCTTGCTCGGATCCGGCCGCCCTGGGTACTTCGGTTGCTAACCGCTGGTTTGGTGCTCCCCTGGTTGATTTTCGAAACGAACTGGAGCCCGAACGAGATTTTTCACGGGACCTACTTCATGTCGATGTGGGTGTGCCCTTATGTATATTTCGTCGCAGCGTTTTTGTGTCTTGCGCAGGCGCGCCTCGTGTCGACAAGTCACATGCGTGATCTAGTTGATCCAGCTCGCCTGTTAAAGCTTCATTTCTCATGGATGGCGTTGGTCTTGATGGGCGCGGTTCAAATTTATGGAGTTCAAAATTATTTTGATGCTCGAATTTTGAATGCAGTGCTGCTAATGGGATTGGCGGCCGCTGTCGTACACGACTATCGACGGCAGGAACTTTTTGTTCGCCGTGCGCCACTTTCCAAATACCATCAGCTTGCGGTTCTTCCAGAGCGAGTTCCGTGTGTATTGGCGACAATTGATCTAAAGCGAAGCGAATCGCTTTATCGCCTTGGGTCTGCGCAAGGAGTTGGCGGCGCTTATGTCGTGGACATTATCTCGCAATTTTATCGATTGATCACAGAAAGTGGGGGGGAAGTCATTCAAACCGAGGGAGACTCCATTACATTTTTCTTTGACCAAGCAGAGGCCAAAGGGTCAGATGTCTCGGCGATGCTTAAAGCTCTAATTTCCATTCGTGGACTTGATCAAAAGCTTCGTGATCATCTTTCAACTCAAAGTGAATCGGGTCATCTTCCTAAGGACATTCGTCTGCGCGCCGCCTTAGACGTTGGAGCGATTCGACCGGTATGGCAGCGGTTTGAGGGGCGCGATGTGCCCAGCTGGGAACAGGCCGCCGAATCAAACGTTTTCGTGGATGTCGCTCGGTTATTAGAAGCAGAAGCAAAGGTCGGTGATAAAGCAGAGTCATCGTTGATTTTCAAAGGCGAGCGAGCAGAAGAAATTTCAGCTCAGATGGAGAAACGCTTCCCCGGAGTGCGGTACGCATCGTTTGCAGCCGTTGAAATCAAGCATGGCAGAAAACTTGATGTTACCATTTCGTCTTTGAATGGTTTTGGCTTTCAAATCGCATCCGAGGCAAGTTAGATGAAGAAAAATTTCTTTCGCTTTGGCTTTATCAAAATATTGCCAATTATGTCGGGCGTTGTTCCGTTCGGGGCGGTCGTCGGGTCTGCGGCATCTGAGGCTGGTCTCTCGGTCACCCAGACCATGCTGTTCAATGTATTCGTATTCGCCGGTGCCTCACAATTAGCCGCTATTGATTTAATGACAAAGGGCGGGACGATTGTGGTTGTCGTCCTCACAGGACTCGTCATCAATCTTCGGTTTCTTCTCTATAGCGCGGCGATCTCTCCGGTTTTAAGCGGTGCAAGCTTTTGGGCAAAGCTTTCTGGCGCTTATTTTTTGACCGATCAAAGTTATGCGGTGATGACGGCTCACGAAATGCATTTCAAGAAAACTGCCGATGCAGTCCAGTTCTACTTTGGTTCGTGCGTCTGTATGGCGATTACCTGGCACCTCGCTGTTCTTGCTGGAGCATTGTTCGGAAACTTTGCTCCACAAGACTGGGCTTTGGATTACGCCGTACCACTTAGTTTCATAGTATTAGTGATTCCTACTCTTAAAAATCGAAAGTATATTTTAGTCGCCATTTCTTCAGCGGTCAGCGGAATACTGTTGTACCGACTGCCACTAAATTTGGGTCTCATCGCATCCGCAATAGTCGCGATCAGCCTAGCGGTTCTCTTAACTAGAAAGTCAGCAGTTGCGCGGGTGAGCGAATGATCGAACCCGCGTATTTTTGGACCGTAGTTGCCCTTTTGGCCTTAGGCACGCTCGCCATTCGGGGGTCGATCATTGCGATTTCTAGCGCTGGGAAGTTCGTCATTAGTGATCGCATGCGGGAGCTTTTCTCATTCATACCGGCGGCAATAATTCCGGCAATTGTGGCACCGATGGTGTTTTTCCATAGCGGTAAGGTAGAATGGCTAGGACATCGTGAGCGCCTTTGGGTTCTTTTGCTTGCCATATTTGTCTGCTATTTCACTCGCCACATGGTTGCCACGGTTGGTTTTGGACTTTTTGCGCTCTACCTTGTTACTCAAATTGGTTAAAAGGAATTGAGTCGATCTGTGGATTTAAAACTCATCATCATTTGTATCGCAGCGCAAATGCAGATTTCGTTGGCTAGCTCAGAGACGGTCGGAACTTTACGCACGCCTCGCGGAGAAAACTTTTCGGGCGAAACACATCTTGTTTCTCGGCTAGAAAGCCTCGGGTTCAAGTGCGAGAACGCCTCAAAACGTCGGCAAATGTGCAGAGGAAAAGTTGAGTCTTATCCTCTGCCGGTTCGAATTTATGTACCAACTGATCAGCGACCTGGCCCCGGTATTGCGTTTCACTTTCATGGCAACAATATTGGTCCCGGCGGTCCGCAAGATTCATCAATTCATTTTAAAAATGGTGCAGGCGACTTCGGCGCATGGTTGGATGAGGCGGATTCGAGGGACATTTTAGTCGTTCCCGAGAGCCGAGGGAAAACCACTACCTATGATTCGATTTTCCGGCGTGATTCATTGAAAGAGACTGCAAAAAACTTTTCCCTTTTGTTGAGAGATCTTGAAAATTTAGCGGGTCAGTCGTTTTCCAAAATTGCGATATCTGGTCACAGCGCCGGATACCGTGCGATCGGCGCACTTGGATTGGCCCGCGCTGCAGATCCAAGTTCCGAGCTTAATCGAGTTTCTACGATCGGACTTTTTGACGCAGTCTATGGAAGAACTGCAGAACTTGTTTCTTGGATTCCTCATTTAAAAAGCCGTTCCGGAGTCTTTTATTGCGTCTATGCAGAACATGGTGGGACCGTCAATCAAGGGCCTGGTGATCAGAGAGCAATGAACGAATGGCTAGAGAAAAACGAGGGGCTAATTCCTGTTTCACACGCAAAAGGCAAAACCACTTCGGGGTTGTCGGTAACGACGACGACCGCAGAGCACATGGATGTTTTAAAAGACGGCCGGTTTTCAGACTATTTGCGAGTACAAAAGTCCGATACGCGTCAGAAGAAGTAAAGGCGATTTCAAAGATGTTTGCACCAAAGATTCCCAAAAAGTTTCGTCCGCGAGGTTACGACGTACTTTACGAAGACCGAGATATGATTGTAGGCAACAAAGCGCCTGGTTTTTTAACGGTGGCGGCGATGTGGGAAAAAGAAAACACGATCCACGCTATCCTCAATAATTATATTCGTAAGGGTAGCGTTCAATCGCGAAAATCTGCCTACGTGGTTCATCGACTTGATCAGGCGACGTCCGGTGTTCTTGTATTTGCAAAAACTCCTGAGGCTCAAGATTTCTTAAAAGAGAACTGGAAATCAACCGAGAAAATTTATTTTGCGATCGTACGAGGTCAGCTGAAAAAGAAGAAGGACTTAATCACGAGTTACCTCCAGGAAGATGATGACTATGTAGTGCATTCCTCCAGCGATCCCGAAAAAGGAAAGCTTGCGCAAACAGAGTACGAGGTCGTCAAAGAGGCTTCGCAAATGAGCCTTGTACGAATCAACCTCTTAACTGGAAAAAAAAATCAAATCCGCGTTCACATGGCAGACTTGGGTCACCCTTTGGTGGGTGACGTGAAGTACGGAAAAGAAAAATCGCCGAAAGCACAGCTGATGCTACATGCCCATTCAATCGAGTTCACACATCCGTTTAGCCGAAAGCGGATCAAAGTTGAGGCTCCAGTACCAGAATACTTTTATCGTCTCATCGGTGATTTTTGAATCTTGGCAAGGCCAAAATTAAATGACTGTTTCGTCGTGGCCAAAGAATTTTCGATATTTCGTCAAGAACCAGTTCTGAAATCGATCAATATAAATATGTGAAGCGGGAATCACGACCAGAGTCAGAAGGGTAGAGCTAATCGTTCCACCGATGACAACAATTCCAAGACTGGTGCGCGATTTGGAGGCTTCGTTCAAGCCGATCGCAACCGGGATCATACCTGCGATCAATGCGAGGCTCGTCATTAAGATCGGGCGCAAGCGTGTTTCGCCCGCTTCAATCAATGCAGCGATTCGTGTTGCCGTCGGGTCGGATCCTTCTGGAGCTAGTTTCTGTTTTTTAACTGTATAGTCGATTAAGAGGATCGAGTTTTTAGTAGCAAGGCCCATTAACATCACACAGCCGATCATCGAGAATAAGTCGAAGCTAGAGCGGGTAATCGCCAGAGCGATGAACGCCCCGCTCGCAGCGAGCGGGATAACGAGCATAATTGTGAACGGCGTAAAGAAAGAACCAAAGAGACTAGCAAGCACCAGGAAAATGAACATCGCCCCTAGGCCAAGGGAAACGAGAATGTTTGTCATGAGTTCGGAAAAGCGTTCGGCCTCTCCGACAAAGGCGTAACTCACACCTGGTGGTGGCTTGAGTTCAGTCTTGAAGAGCTCGTTCAGTTCTTTTATGGCGCCGCCGATGCCACCGCCACCAGGGGTGATATCAGCCGTAATCTGAATGTAGCGAGATCGGTTCTCGCGAAGGACAGTGGTCGGGCCTTTGATTTCATTTAAAGTCGCGACTGAAGTTAAAGGGACCAATCGATTGGAGAGATTCGGTACGTGAAGCGAGCTGAATTGCTTTTTTAAATCTCTTTGATCGTCCTCTAGTCTCACGCGAATATTGTAGTCGATGCCTTTTTCGCGAAAGGTCGCTGGCGTACGACCTTCGATCATTGCGCGAAGTTCCTCGCCAATTGATCCCATCGTGACGCCAGTAAATGCCGCAGGTTCTGGTTTCAGCACAACTTGAAACTCGGGCTTGCCGCTTCGATAAGTGCTGTCCGCTTGTTTAAGAGCGCTCATTTTTGAGAGTCGCTCGACGACTTTTTCAGAGAAGGGGACGATTGCGTCTAAGTCTTGCCCGATGATGTTCAGGTTAAAGGCGCGGCCGCCTTGAGACGATTGATCTGTCACGATCGGCTTGTAAACAAGAAAAGGTTTAACTGCTTCTGTGACAAGGTTCTTCATTTGTGTGGTGTTTTCTTTTCGTTGCTTTGACTTTACCAACCGCACAAAGAGGCTCGACTTATTGCTTTCGCTTTGTCCGCTTCCGACCGTCGTCAAGATATCTTCCACTTGCGGAAACCCGCGCAGCACGGCCTCAACTTTGGCAGCCACTTCGTCGGTGGCGTTTAGGCTGGAGCCTGCCGGAAGTTCGAGATGGACAAAAAACTCGCCGTTGTCTTGTGGAGGCATAAACGTAAACGGAACTGTCGTTGCGATCCCGATCGAAGCGAAAAATACGCCGAGGGATGCGAGCATGGTTTTGATCGGATGCTTTAGGCACCATCCTAATAGCCGCGCGTACCTTTTTTCTAAATCCGACTGAAAGCGGTCGAAAGCTTTCAAGACTTTTTTATTTCCTCGCGTAATGAAATTCTTCGGCTCGCTGTTGTGCAGACCACCGCCGCCCGCGTAAGCAGAAAGAGCTGGAGCGACAAACAGGCCGTCGAAGAGGCTCACAAGCATCGCAAAGCAAACCGTCAGACCAAATTCGGTGAAGAACTGGCCGACGATGCCGTCTAAATTTCCGATCGGACCAAAAACGGCAAGAATCGTTGCGGTTGTCGCGATAACAGCAAGAGTCACTTCCTCGGTACCGAGCACGGCTGCTTTTTTCGGCGACAGGCCCTGTTCGAGTTTTCGAAAAATGTTTTCACGAACTACGATGGCATCATCGACCAAAAGACCAATCACAAGACTCAGCGCCAAGAGGCTCATTATGTTTAGTGAAAATCCAAAGAGAGACATGAAAATGAATGCGCCCAAAATCGAATTCGGAAGTGCGAAGCCCGTGATTAAGGTCGACTTCATGCTGCCAAGAAAAAAGTAGACGACAATGATAGTCAGGATCGTACCAAACGCGATTGATTCATAGACGTCATACACATTGGCGCGAATTCGGCGACTTGCATCGTTCACCAGCTTCAGATTGGCTTTGATACCTTGGGCTTTGAGATCAGCGTTTATCTTATCAATTTTCGCAATAACATCATCCGCGACTTTCACGGTGTTAGCGCCGGACTGTCGAAAAACATTGAAGAGGAGTGCTTTTTTGCCGTTAAACCGCGATCTTGAAGTTTCATCCTGAAGCGCGTTGGTGATTGTAGACAGCCGGCCGACGGTGATGGGGTAGGACATATCTGTTGCTCGGATAACCGTGTTCGAGATTTCCTCGACCGTCTTAAACTCAGCTAGTGTTCTGTAGGACTGTTCAATTGCCCCCGCGGTAGTTTTTCCAATGGGAACATTTCGACCGTTGGTCGCAAGAGCAGAAACCACGCTGCGTGCAGGAATATCGGCTGCGACCAGTTTTCGATGATCAAGCTGAACATGGATTTCACGCTTTCGTCCGCCGATGATATCGACTTGGCCCACTTGATCGACTTGTTCAAACTGCGGCGCAATTCGTTCCTTTGCGAGATCATAAATCTCGGCATCTGACATTTCCGCTTGAAGTGCGATCCCAAGAATTGGTGCGTCCGATGGACTTACTTTTCTTGTGATGGGCATATCGACATCGTCGGGCAAAAATCCAACAGCGTTGGTAACCTTGGCCCGCACTTGTTGCTCTACATAATCCAGGTTCGACTCGAGCGCAAATTCGGCAATGACGAGACTGAAACCTTCTTGATTGCGGGAGGAGATTTTTTTTACTCCAGAAATCGTCGCGATTTGTTCCTCGAGTATTCTTGAGACTGCACTTTCAACTTCTTGTGGGCCGGCCCCTGGATAAGTTGTGACGACGATAATCGTTGGGAAGTTGACATCCGGGTACAAATCAATCGGTAGCTTTTTGAGCGCCAGAAGTCCGAGTGCTGTAAGTAAAATAACAATGCTAGCGATAAAGATTGGATGCCGAACGGAGAGTTTAGCAGGCGTCATCCCGGGACTTTAATCGCGGAACAACTGGTTTGGGCAAGTCATATTCTATGTGATATCAAACAGAATAAACTCGCAAGCCTCCAAGGCTAAAATGGAGATAACAAGATCGCTAGCAACTGTGTTTTCAACGGAAATAGCATCGCCTGTTTGGGCCTCATTTCCGTTGACGTTGATGCGACCGCGGATCAATTGAATCCACGCACCGCGTTTTTGCCGTAAAGGGAAGTTGACCGTCTGGTTCTGTGGCAAGCGCGAGATATGCATGTCGACGTCCTGCTTGATGCTGATTGAGCCATCCCGACCATTAGAGGAAATCACAAGTACGAGGTCCTGTTGACTGATTTGTGACTCGAACGACCGTTGGCCATATCCAGGGGTCCCACCGTGTTCCTTCGGTTGAATCCAGATTTGAAAAAAATGAGTTTCGCCTTCGGGATTGACGTTGTATTCAGAGTGAACGACTCCGCTTCCAGCGCTCATTCGTTGAACCTCGCCCGGTCTAATGATCGCTTTTGTCCCCATTGAATCCTTGTGCTCGAGTGCACCGGTGACGACATACGAGATGATTTCCATATCGCGATGTGGGTGAGAACCAAATCCTGTTCCGCTGGCAATTCGGTCTTCATTGATAACTCGAAGCGAACGAAATCCCATGTGTTTTGGGTCATGGTAATCGGCGAATGAAAAAGTGTGACGAGACTTTAGCCACCCATGATTTGCTAGACCTCGTTCGTCGGATTTCCTTAGTTGAAACATAATTTCTCCGCCTTCCATCTGGACATGAAACGCTTCACATTGGGGATCAACGTTATAATGTATCGCATAGTTATGTCCATTGCTCGACTCAATAGAATAGCAGTTTGAACGAGGTCAGAAACGATGAATAGGCTTCGGTGGTCGTTTTTCTTTCGGGAAATAGGTCCAAGATCGACCCTGCTTGGCATCTGCTCTTTGATTGGAGCCAGGCTACTGTCAAATGGTAGGCTGAAACGGGTTTGGCTTAATCGACGTTTTCGAATGCTCTGAGGTAGGACTCGGGTAGGCGCTTTTTCAGCTCTGGGTGTTTGCGCAAATCTGCTGCGACGTCTTTTCTGAAATCGCCAAAGATCTTGTCGATGTCTCTGAACAGCAACTCAAGGTCGGATCTTGGTGCAAAGATTTGTTGGAAAAATGGCAGTTGATCGTGAAGCCAATCAACAATGCTCGAGAATGGAATGCGCTGATGGTCTTCCGAAAACTTTTCTTTCAGAGACAAATCAACATGAAACGGCACGAGTTCAGCAGCGCTGAATTGGCCCTCGGGCAACCGGCCATATTTCCACGCAGTTAGAATTTCAAGCGTCGACTTTTTTATCGCTTCCAGAGGTATCGCAAAAACCGGGTCGTTTTCATTTTCGTCAACTCGAAGATATTGATCTCCGCGCGTCCGCCAGCGATCTCCACGCGAGTTCTGTACCTTGAGGCCGAATTCCTTTTGGCTACCGAACATTTGTCCATCATTTTCATGAAGGAGAATTGCAAGAATATCGGCTCTGGTTTCTTTAAAGGGACCTGATAATTCTGCCTTTGCCCATCTTTTTATTTGTGTTCGTGGCAAACGAACGTGGCCGGCGGCAAATCCGTCGGAGAGATAGTGATCGGCGAAAGCATTGGTAATCAGTGCTTGACGAAGATACTTGGCACTCGCAGAAGCACTTTGATGACGCATCTCGTAGGACTGTTTTGCAAGCTGAAGTGCTTTAGCATGCAGACGAACATAGGCTTTCATATTCTGCCAACCGAAGTGATCGTAGTTTTGCGATACGATTTCTAAAAATCCTGACACAAAGAAAACTCCGTACAGGGTACAGTCGATATACTTGGGTTCATGGGGCTGATGGGTTGGGTGACTATGGCGCAACCGCTTTGCGCACGTGATCACCTGCTTGATTCCTTGGTCTGTATCTTTGTAAAGCGCGTCAGGGTCCGCATAGTAATCAGCGGACGCAATCAGCTCACCGTAGGTAAATTTCAACTTGCGGTCTTGACGATATATTTTGTTGGTTGGACAGTCGCTTGGGGGAAGTCCGATCTCTTGGCAGGCCTTTTGTGCGCCGATCTCGCCGAGTTCTAAGTGCTCGCCTTCCGACCATTTTGAGTCGATGTCGCTGCGGGCGTGAAGAGGAAAAAAATGGAAGATGCTAAAAGCGAAAGTAAGAACAGATTTACTATTCATTAAAATCTGTTTCGGAAGAATTTAAGCATTTTTAGAGTTGCGCCGGAGGTCTAGTGGCATAAACTCGACTTTCAATTTGGAGGGAACTCAGATGATTCAAGCAAAAGGTCTCGCCGCAATGTCTGCATCGACGGAACTTGTTCCGTTTTCTTTTGATCGCCGTGAACCCCGAGAGCACGATGTCTTGATCGATATAAAGTTTAGCGGAATTTGCCATTCCGACATCCATCAGGCTCGCAACGAGTGGGGTGGTTCGATGTATCCTATGGTTCCGGGGCACGAGATCGCCGGAGTGGTTAAAGCTGTTGGTACCAAAGTGACGAAGCACAAGGTCGGGGATCACGTGGGCATCGGTTGTTTCGTGGATTCTTGCCGGACCTGTGCACACTGCGAACAGTCACTTGATCAATATTGCCTAGAAGGAAACACACAGACCTATAACTCGAAAGAGCGCGATGGAAAGTCCATCACTATGGGTGGATATTCGAATGTGATCGTTGCCGATGAAAACTATGTTCTAAGGATTCCAAAATCAATTCCTCTGGATAAAGCAGCACCTCTTCTTTGCGCCGGCATCACGCTTTATTCGCCATTGACACATTGGAAAGCTGGGCCCGGAAAGAAAGTTGGAATCATGGGGCTTGGAGGTTTGGGCCACATGGGCGTGAAGATCGCGAAAGCACTTGGCGCGAACGTCACTGTGTTAAGTCACTCGGACCGAAAACGCGAAGATGCAATGAAGATGGGTGCGCACCACTTTGTTTCGACAAATGACAAGGCGGCGCTGAACAAACTTGCGTGTTCTTTTGATTTAATTATCAACACCGTTTCGTCGGCAGATATCAATATGCACGAATTCTTCGCGCTCTTAAAATTGGACGCAACACTGGTGGCTGTCGGCGCACCTGATCGACCGCTGGCGATTTCGCCATTTCCATTGATCATGATGCGCCGAAATTACGCGGGCTCAGTCATTGGATCGATCAAAGAGACTCAAGAAATGTTAGATTTCTGCGCGAAACACGAAATCGTGCCGGAGATCGAAGTAATTTCCCCGGCGCAAGTAAACGAAGCTTACGAGCGAGTGCTTAAGAGCGACGTTCGTTATCGCTTTGTTATGGATATGGGGAACCTGTAGACTGAAAGCCTAATCATCGGCAATGTTTGCTCATTGCTGGGATATCTGCTTAGGACATTCGCGGTGCACGATGCTTCGCCGCGAGGTCCGCTTCCGAAACTTCAAAGATCTCAATTCCATCATCGATTCCGCGCATCCGATATTTGCCATGATGGGTCCATGTCAAATTTTTTCCTTCGAAATCTGTGATGAGATGTTTGGACTTCTCATAGACGTTGCTACTTATATAGATTTGTTCGCCTTCTGCTAGTGCTTCCACACGGGAAGCTCGATTGACGACCTTGCCGAAAATGTCCAGCTGACCTTGAATATGCTCAACGCCGACTTCACCCACGTGGATCCCTACGCGGACTTTGACGTCATCAAGAATTCCCTCAGGTTTGTTTGCATTGAATTTTCTCAACTCCTTTTGGATTTTGAGTGCAGCCAAAACAGCGTTGTGAGGATCAGAAAAGACAGCCATAACCGAATCGCCGCAGTGTTTGACGACTTTGCCGTTATAAAGCTGTTCGACTGGTGAGTCGATCAGGGCATCGTGAAGCCGTCGCAAATTTGCCGAGTAATGGTCGCCACGGTTTTCTGTGATCTCTGTGAAGCCCTGAATATCAGTGAACATAACTGTAAGGATCGACGATTGATGGGTCGTTCGATACTCATCAATAGTTTTGATCTCCAGATCATTGAGTGCTGATACGGCCACTTTTTGCCCCTCGTTTACAAATCAAGATCTGTTTAAAGTACCATATTTGTTTGACCGCTCTTTCCTTTAGTCGGCGCATTCAGTCCGACTGTTTCAATTTGAAACATTGCAAGTCATTCATTGCTCTAGCCCTCACAATCTTATCCCGAAAATGCGCATTGCCCCCTGTTAGGGATTTCGACAATCTAAGCAGTTGAAACGACTTCCTAAATGAGAGCACCCCTGGGGGGTGTCAGGAATGTCCGCAATCTAATTGCTTCGAAACTGCGCCGGCGACCTCGGCGCAGTTTTTCTTTAAAATAAGTGAAATTGATAAGTTACATCGTATTTGTAGACGATGCTTCCGGCCGGCTCGACTCTTGGACTATAGATCGAACCGGAGGAACTATGAAACTCACGAAACAAACAGCATTTAAGGTCGCGCTTTTGCTGGTCCTTGCATTAAACGTTTCGTGGCAGAAGCTCGAAGTCGGTTCTCGCGAACTCGCTTCTGAAGCAGTCGCTACCACACCCGGAGCGCCAAACTCGGTGACTGGAGATGGTAATGTAAGCACAGCTCCGGCTGCGCTTACTGTAGCGAGAAACGGTGCACCTCCCGCGGCAATTAAAACCGCTGCTCCGGCTGCGGACAAGACAACACGAGCAACAGTGGAACTCGTAGATGCTTGCCAGCGCTACGAGCGTGGTAGCGCATCGTTCAATGCAATCTACGCAAATTACGTAGACGAATTTGTTAAGGACGCTACTAAAATTTCCGGACCAGGGATTGATTACGAGGAAAATATTTATTATGCCGATCCCAAACAAGTATTCGCCCTGCTTCGAAGCGAAGCTTGACCCGAGGGATGTCGCCGCTGCTATTTTAGCTCAGCAGAAGGTTCTCGGCGCGACAAGCTTCTCTGACCAATCCTTCCTGCCGGAATTGCAGGAACTGCAAGCCAAAGTTCTAACATCCGATCACTGCACCAAGCAGGATCGAGAGATCTTCCATTTCAAAGATTTAAACCGTCTGAGCAAGGGATGTCGCGATGGCGTGTATCCGTTCATCTCAGAGTTAAAAAGGGTAAATTTCGAAAGATTCAATAAGATTAATCAGGAAATTGCCAGTTCGATTCCTGGACTCAAATGGGACACTAGAGGTGAGTTCCATCTTAGAACGAAGTCGGGCCTGCTGGTTTTTGATCCTTATTTAGGTTTGTCGGAGGATCTTTCCCGTTTCAGTTTAAAATTGGAATCGAGGTTTGATTCAAGAAGTTTTGATGAATTTCGTTTCGATAGTCACATCGATCAGAAGTCCGGCCTTCCGGTACACATTTATAATCGCCCCACCTACGATACGCTTGAAACGTTCCTAGCAAAAAAATATGGCTTCCCGGTCGGATTCGATGTCGGCCGATGCGGAAAGCAGTGAGCGCTATACTTATTTGCTGCGAAGTTCGCGAAGAATGTCAGAGCCAAATTTTTCTATCTTCGCAGGGCCGAAACCGTAGACTTGGTTTAAATCCTCAAGAGATTCAGGATTTTTTGCGATCAAATCTCGGAGAGCCTTATCGCTGAATATCACAAACGCAGGCTGATCGAGTTCCTTGGCGGTTCGCAAGCGCCATTCCTTTAGTCGTTCAAGGAGCTCGCGATTGTCACCAGTCAAGACGTCAGTATTTCCGGTCGAGCCACGTTTTCGCTTTCTCACCAGAACGCTTACCGACACTTTGGATTTTGGAATCCGACGTTCAGATTCCGGTGCACAGCGATCACAATGACCGCACTTGGTAAGTCGCTGCTTATCTTTGTAGTAAGCCAAAATTTCTGAGTGCCGACACTCTCCGCCCTCGGCGTAGGCGACAAGGGCTTCCAGATTCTGCCAACGAAGTCGAATAACCGCTTTAGGTGCGTCGGCATTTGTAATGAAATAGCTTTGTAAGCCCTTATCTGCTTTTGAATAAAGAAGGAGGCAAGTAGAGGGCTTTCCATCACGACCCGCTCGACCCATTTCTTGGTAGAGAGAATCGATGTTTGCCGGCAACTGGAAGTGAATGACTAAACGGACGTCGGCCTGATCGATTCCCATTCCGAACGCATTAGTCGCAACTAAAATTCGGAAACGGCCCTCGATATAGGCTTTCTGAGTTTCTGTGCGAATATCCGTGCTGAGACCAGCGTGATAATGTCCGACCGCCTCAAACTCTCGAGATAAGAATTTCGAGAGCTCTTCGGTCTGCTTTCTGGTTCCGCAGTAAATTAAGACACGGCCATCCGGGGTCCTTCGCAACGCTTCGATGACAAACCGGTGCTTCTCGTTTTCGTCGCTACAGACTTCCACTTGGTAGAAAAGATTTGGTCGGTAAAACCCGTGCACTTGGCGTTCCGGTTTTACGAGCGCCAGACTTCGTTCTATGTCATCAAGAACAATCGGCGTCGCGGAAGCGGTGAGTGCCAAAACCGGGACATCGGGTCGCAAACTTTTTAGTTCCGATAAGAGCCCGTATTCTTCCCGAAAGTCGTGGCCCCACTGCGATACACAGTGGGCTTCATCAATCGCAAACAGCGCAATATTTTGTTTTTGAATCCAGGTCTTAAAACCCGGCTTGTGCGCGCGTTCGGGAGATAGGTAGAGAACAAAAGGGCCACCTTTGGTGATTTCGCGGAAAACATCTCGCTTTTCGTCGTCCGATTGGCCCGAATGTAGCGAGCCCGTAGGCACTCCAAGTTTCTTAAGTGCGAGAACCTGATCGCGCATTAAAGCGATCAACGGCGAAATCACAATGACCAGCTTCTGCTCGTTGACCGCGACAAGCTGGTAGCAAAGTGATTTACCGCCTCCGGTCGGAAGCACAGCCATCACATCGCGTTTGGCCAGCACTGCATCGATGATTTCGCGTTGGCCTTTTCTGAAGTCAGACAACTGAAATGTCGAGCGCAATATGCTTTGTGGTGTGTTCATTCCCGCTTAGGCCTTGTTAAGTTGAGGGCAATTGGTAAACTTGTCTCGTATGAGATATCATATCGCGGCATTTAGTGTCGTCATTTTGTTCGCTAACGCGAACGCTACAAGACTGGACCGAGGCGCGGACAGGAAACTACGCCGGTGTTTTTCTCGAAAGTGATTTGAAGGATCGCATTTAAAAAAAGACCGTCGCCCCGAACGAGACCTCGCGCATTAGGTAATAGTTGTAGAAGGCGCCTAGCATCAAGTTATTGCCCATAATAAATTGGGCGCCAAAAAATGTTTCTTGTTTGTTTTCCTGTACTTTTAATTCTTGAGTTTCGAAATCAAACGCCGGCCGATCGGACTTCTCTGTTCGAAACGAGACAGTGAGCAAGCTTCGCTTTAATAGCAATGTGCCAGTAACGACGGTGATGATGGCAGGTTGATCGGTGATTACTTCTTTCAGAGACGAATAATCGATCGCAATCGAATTGAAGAAAGCGCCAATCGAGTAAGTTTCTACATGTGCATCTACCGTTTGTTTTAAGTCTAAGGCGTAAGGCGCGTAGTCGAGAAGTGTTTGATCTTTGTACGCCGAGTAGCCAAAAGTGAAGGGACCAAGGACTCCGCTGAGTCCACCTCCAGGTAAAACACTTTTGGTAATCGTGTTGTACTTTCCCATAATACCGAGATTGAGTTCAGCCCGCTTTAAGCCGGATCGCTTGTTCGTGATCAGGCCAACCGCCGTTGCGAGAGTATATTTCTGGGCAGGAAGTTTGTGTTTGCCAACTTTTCTCTCTAAAAAGGCATCGGTGATTTCGATGGCTGGCGGACCAAAAAAAGTTTCTTCACTGTTGGAGGGGGAAATCGCTGCGCCGACGCGACCGAGACCTTGAACAAGTGCGAAGTCGAGCGACTGATCGAAGTAAATAAATTCTAGGCCAAGGCCTTTTTCTAAGGGAACGGCGGAAGGATTGATTCGGATCTTACTTCCGCGCGTCGGTGCCCCGCCGGCACTGGACGTTGCGCCGCTAGAGAGACCGCAGTATTTCTTGGTATGATCGCAGAGTTCCGCCAGCGCTAGGTCAGGGCCCATAAACACCGCTAGCACTAAAAAAGTAAATGCACGTTTCATTTCGCTTCAGGCGTGTGGGTGCGGTCCCACCAATAAACGCCGTATTCCAATTGCTGTTTTTCGAAACCAACAGATTCGTAGATCTTGATGGCGTGGTAGTCCGGGTCGGCACACATTACAAACGTTTCTATTTCAAACGATTTCCGCGCTTGAAGTGCGGACTGATACACAAGTGTGCCGCAAAGGCCCTGGCGTTGAAAGTCAGGATCTGTGCAGACGATTTGGTAGCGCGCGAGGCGATCTTTATGAAAGATTCCTAGTCCGGTGACGAGTCGTCCACCTAGAAAACCACCGTACCAAGCACCAAGCTTCGCAGCTGTCATCGCTCGATACCTAAGACTTTGCGATCGATAGAACTTTTCCCATTCAAGTTTTGGCAAGCTATCGCCTGCTGCGCGAACTTGAAGCTCGATTATTTTTTCCCACTCTTCTTCGCTAATCAGCGGTCGCACCTCGAGGTCGCTATTGTACTTTGCTGGAGGTCGCAAAGTGCTAGCCGCTAGAACGGCTTTCGCCTCAAGCTCATAACCGCGCTCTAAGAACTCAGTCACATTGCCGATCGCTCCGTCGTTCGAATCCCAGGCCAGCGTCACATGATAAATGCGTGGATCTGTAAATTCTTTTTTAAAAAGCTTTATCCATTCCCCGCAGTCGCCAAGTTTTGGTGGGCGATCGAAAACCAGCAGATTTCCCCAGAAAAAGTTTGGATTCGTCAAAGTTCTTAGGACGGTGTAACTGCCGCGATCATCGACCTTTCCGTCAAAAGACGTAAAAATCAGTTCAGATCTATAGCCAAGTGATTTTAGTTTTGTCATTGTAACTGCCAAGATAGTTCTCCAACCGAAGTTCAATTGATTTGATTAACGCGTACTTTTCTGCTGTTGCAAAGCTGCTTTTAACGGAAATCCGAGCGCCTTTCTTGCTCATCTTTGCCACGAACATAGCTATGATGTTTTCCGCCACGGTGTGCGCCGGCTTGATGGACGTACTGGCGGCTCAAGCGATGATTCCTGATCTAAACCAAGTGGTTGAGTCAGAGTGCGGTGCTGCGAAAGAGACTAGCTCTCGCGCGGGCGGAATGTCGATCGTTCAGATCTGCCAGGCAGTTTAAATGGTCGGTACTCCAACTGTTGCAGATGTGGCAAGTGTCGGTGGGGTCGATGTCACAACGACACGTCGTGGGACTTAGAACGAAAAAGTTAAACTTCTTGAAATGGGCACGGTTGATTCTTACGGAATCTACCAACCGAAGCTTTCGGCTGCCGATATGTCCGACAAACTTTCTGTCTTGTCGAAGAATGGCGAAACCCAAACCATCCGCGGCGAAATTGATGGTGTCAAAGTTCGCGCTAGCAAGTTTGAGTGGATTTTCACGCCCTAGATTCTTTAAAATGTAATTTCCTTGGATTTACGAAAAAAGCCGGCCCCGTACGTAGGGTCGGCTTTTTACTTGGCGGTGAGTTTGCTCTGTTCTTTTGCTCTAGTATCTAAATGTTGAATCGCAAGTAAGTGGCAGGTGAAGAACGCCAGTTGTAGGGCGACCGGTTGGGTAGCTACTGATCAGAACAAGATCAATATCAGCTTTGTAGGTGCCTGGCGGAATCGGTCCCGCGGTCAAAACATGAGTTTCCGTGTGGTGAGTGATTACGTAGGGTATTTCAATTTCATTCGACGAATCGGGTTCCCATTCCAACATGGATCCGGTTTTGGACCTGCTCAGAGAATAAGTTTCAGTTTTATTGACGACGCGGTTTGGTGTCGCTCCATATCCTTCTTCAAATACATCTACATTGATCGACATGCTTGCGCTTGATTGACTCATCTTCACTTCGACCGAATTGATTGTTTGAACTTGAGCGAGGCCAGCATAAAATGGCTTCGAAAGTTGAGCAACGGGGCGACATACAGAAACCACCAAGAATTGGCTGGCCGATTGAGCCGAGGCAACGGTTCCAGTAATTGAAAGTGCCAAAAATATAGCGAACTTTAGCATTGAAGGACTCCTTTAAAATTGGACCAAACGTCTGCGGCTAAGTCTTACTGACCGCGAAGATCGTGGTGCAAGGCAAAATCAACAGTGTAAGATATCGAGCGACGGATCGCTAGCGCGATTGTAGAATTCTCTACAGGCGAAAAATTTAAAGAATTGGCTTATGTTATCAAAGCCAATTTAAACCCAACATCGTTGCCACGGTATAAAGTCAGAGGTCGATTTTGCAGAGAAGGACCCCTCAGTTCAAATTTCTGATCGGATTGTTTTCGATTCTAATTGCCCTAGAAAGTGTAGCTAATGCATTCGATTACTCGGACGCATTTATCAGCATAGGCACCAGTCTTCAGCGTTCGCGAGACGATTTTGCACGGGTTAAGCGCGCTGCGGAACTCTTAGGTATTAGCAAGCTTAGTGATGAAAAGGAATTCGCAGTTCTAAATGCACACAAAGTCGGGAATGACGAAACCGGCCGCAATGGTTTCCCCGCTCGACCTAGCAACTATTCATTTCGGCAGATTCTTGCTAAAGTTCGAATTTTGAAAGCAGCTGATTTTGACAACACACAGATCCGCGTGTTGATGCAGAACGAAATTGTCGGCGGTGTGGGTGATGTTGCAATTAATGCCGCGATTTTGGCAGAAGCGCGACCGCCGACTGAAACCGTGTTCGTGCGCGAATCGGGCGAACTGAATCAATACGCGGCGCTGGATTCAGAGCACTACTATGGCCGGCGGATAAATGTACATTTTGTTCTCGACCGGCACAATCCGGGAGGAAGGGCAGATACTTACCCTGTGCCGCAACTTGTGCTGACAAAAGATTACCTTGAATCGGCTGCCCAGGAGGCAATTGAGACAATTAAAGAACAGTCGACCTTCAATGGCGGACAGTTTCGCGAAGTCGGAGTCTGGGTTATCTACACTGATCGTGGGTACTACCTATCAAAAACGTTTACTTCCAATGACCCCCTAGCTTTGCGAAATGACCAGTTCTTCAACGGATTTGAAGAGGCCTATAGCAAATCAATTCAGGCGGAGGGGATCGGTGTCGCGTTACGCGAAGCTAACTTTTATCACACCCACTTCGAAGTGGGCGAAGCATTTTCATTTGGCGATTTAGATGCACAGACAAGTTTTTTCAACCGCCGCATTCGAAAAGTTCTTTCCCCTGGGGGGAATTTTGCCGCCTATGCCGTCCCTATTAAGGGCCGAGCGATCTTTCGGAACAATCTCACGAAATAGCGAGCCCCCGAGATTAGACACTGCCTCGTTTATTCAAAGGCCAGATGTTTAGCGTATATGCGTAAGCAAGCTTAAAAAACAGCGATTTGCCCCGACGATAAAGAACTTTTAACCTGGAGCGGATTCAATGTGATCGCGAACGTAAACGCGAGCATTGGAAACGAAGTACTGCGACAGTTTGATGTGCTCTTCGACTATCAGAATAAGCTCGTCTATTTCAGACCAAACAAATTTTATGGTGGGAGCACACGATTTGTACCGGTGGATCATAGCGCTTGTCATCGCGCTTTCAGCGGCGAGCATTTTTCGAAAACTTCGGTTTGGCTCTGGCTTTGCCAATTGCATGGATTTATTTTAACTGGAATGATTCATCCATGTGGACACGGATAAGTTTATTTTTTGTGTTGGTTTCTCTTGTCAGCTGTTCAGGATTAAAGGAGCGTCCCGGCACGGGTTGCTCTGATTACGAACCATCCTGCGAATTTTTAGGCGCAACGAAAGCGTGCGCCATCAATTCAAATGGCTGCCAATCCTGTACCTGTATGCCGAATCCGGGAACAAAGCTCTATGAGCAACAACAGCGACGCCCGTGATGCCCGCAGCGGTCGCCGCCGCTCATGTCACCACTCGAAAGTGGTTCTTGGCTACTTAGTCAGATTCCCATGTTATTTAATGATCTCAAATTGAACAAAAACCAATTGAATAGCTCTGCTAATTGTTTGGCAAGGTTAATGATTGTTAAGATAGCCAATCAAACGAAGAAAATGAATGTCGCTTCTGACAAAACCTCGTTGTTGATCGGTTCTGCGACTCTCGTCTCAATTCAAAATAACGCTGACGTCGCCGTTCAGTTACTGCCCTACTTTTTTAGGTTTGGTAAACGGTTTTTTGTCTAAATCGGCTAAATCGGTCAGATTGTGCTTGTAGAAGTAATCCATATTCAACCTTTTAACGTTAAAATTGATCGTTGCATCGAATTGCTTTAGCATCTCCGCAACTTTCAGCTTTCCAAGGGGACGTGCACAGTCGTCTCGCTGCTCCATCGCACGTTCAAAAAGTCCCTTATTCTTCGGAGAAATTTTTCCAGCGGCCCAACTTCTAACCGAGTCGCCAACACCAGTCGGTGCCTCTGCTGCAAATTGTTTTTTTTCGTCCTTTAGAGCTGCGCTTCGGGTTTCATAGAGTTTTTCTAGGCCGGCAATTGCACCCTGGCATGCCTGGGCCGCAGCAGCGTCCATGCCCTTAAACGCATTCTCGGCGCCGTCACAAAATTCCTTATCGTATTTGACTGAGGAAATATCTGATGCTGCGTCGCTCTCTGAGATTTGATCGACCGTACATTCCGTGCCGTCCGACGTCATACGGTACTCAACCCGCCGCTTCGCCGAGCTGCTTTCCTGGGTGAACATTGTAAGAGTTGAATTACCACGGTTTCCTTTGGCGATTTGAACGGAAGTGACTTTCGGCTTTGGCAGATCATTGCTGTATAACTCCTTCGGAATTTCTACAGACGAAAACGAACCTAGATTGGTCACCGAAAGTTTTTGAAAACCGGCGCCACCCTTGCCCGGAAGAGAGATGAGTTTTCCATCCGCAACGCCAAGCGAGCAGCGGTCGCCCGCGCAAACTCCACGCTCCCAAAGTGCATCGTCCATCCGTCCATCACAGGCTCCAGAGTAAGATGTCGATACAAAACCATTCAGAATAAAAAATGTGAAAATCACTATTCCAGAACGCACCTAGTCCGCCTTTTCTAGTTCGCAACCTTTGCGATTTTTGTCCAAGGATTTTGCTACGAAGCAAGAGTTCCCTCAGGGTATCACATAGAAAAAAGCTTTCACATTTCTAGGGCGTGTCCTCGTTTTAGATCCTAAATTTCAGGACCTTGGTCTGCTGCCTAGCGCATCACTTTAGAGGCAAACTTGGGGACCTGCGCCGGGCATCGTGGCAATGAAGCAGCTCTTTTTTTCAAGTCCATTTTGGTCAGTTAGCTCGATCGAATTTTTTGACACTTTCATTGGCCCCGCCAATTCGTAAGAACCAGAAGGTTTTGCGAATCTTAACTCAAAATCAAAAAAGTACCGAATGTAATACACTTTTGAGACAGCTTGATTCAGGCGACCTCCTGGCGGCAAGACCGTGATAGTTTGGGGAAGCAGGCGAATCGTCAGCCGACACTTTTGTAGATCTGCTTGTGTCGATGAGGTGCCGCAATCCAGACTTTGAGCAGTAAATTGCGAAACAGCACCAAGGCGTGGCTTGTAACCACCATCGACAAAAAGAGGACCAAACAAAAAATTCGCGACAGATTTGCTAGAGCTAAATATTTTTCTTTCAAAATCATCAATTTTCGTCAGCTCATCGGTATCCATTGCGCTTAAGTTTTCGTCCAAGATAAAGGCGGTTTCGAGTGTCATTACAGATCTAAAACGAGTGTTCACGCCAAGCTCGGTCTCCGCAACTGCTAATTGGGATAATTGGGAAACGAAAAAAATGAACGCCGCAATTAAGGAAAATTGCATAAGTACTCCTATATTTTTTTTCTGCATCGTTCAGTTCCGTTCCAATATTCTGGGATCTGCACCATTGCATTCCCGGCGTGAACGGACCTTTACGGTCGCTGGAGAGTGCAGGTCCGGGTCCGGGCTATTCTCCGTTTAAAATAGAAATGATGTGCCCTTCAAAGCGCTGTCGTTTCTTAGGCGCGATCTGTGCGCGTAAAACCCGTGTTTTAAAACATGAGGTAGTGTTCTTCGCAAGAGAGGGCGGATGGCCTTACTTACGTCGGAGGATCTATGAACCTAAAGTCTTTGTCGAATCTCGAATTGCTAAATGGTGTGCCATCGACTGGTTGGTGAAAGATCTAGGTTACAGCGAGTCTGTTGTTTATTGGCGGCGTATCGACGGGTGATGGCTGCGCGCGCGATTCGTGCGGTACCTGAGGTGGCAAAAAAATTGAAGGCGGAAGATTGAATTTAGTAACACTTGCGAAAGTTCAGTCTGCGATTCGCAGTGAAGAGAAACGAACCGGCGAAAGCGTTTCGCTTGAGACTCGGTCGACGATCATCGCGCAAACCGAAAACAAAACTTTGCGCGAACCAGTGCGCATTGCCGCCGAGCATTTCCCAGAAGCGATGCAGGCCTTGGGCTCGCAGATTTTTTCGACGCAGATTGTTTTAGCCGAGGAGCAGCCGGAACGAAGCCGCCGTCGCAATTCTGAAACAGCGCGATCATCATAGCCGCGGCTATAAATATCGATATCTTTTCTCTTTTCATTTGTTCCCCCACTTGTACAAAGGAAACAAGATGAGGGCCGAGAAAGTTTCAAAATGTTGTCGGGACTTTAGAATCCCAGTGGTAACAATTGGGCGTGGCTTGTTGTTGTAGCCACGGGTTTTTGCCAACTGCGTTTTGCGGAGTCGTTTTAAGATCACAGACCCAATAAATCTTTGTTTTCCTATAGTCAGAGAAAAACCCTGCCACGCGATGCGCGCAAGAAGAACCGACGGCATACCATCCTGCTTTTTTAGTAATCGGATCTGCAGCGGTGCAATTGCACATATATTCGTTTGCTTCGTTTGTTTGTGAATTGATAAATGCCCCACTCGTACATTGATGCTGCAAAGTCACGTCCCTTACGCAAGTGCTACCTTCGGAATGAAAACCGGTAGAGCAGCTAATCACACAAGCTCCGTATGCATTGCCTTGTGAGGTGCAGGTTCGCTGTGCGAGACCATTTGCGGGTTGCGTACAGCCAGTGGTTGTCGCGCTATTTGCGGTGCAGACTGCTGCGGGTACGGGTGTAGGGGCGGGTGCGGGATCGATCAAGTTGACTTGGGAAGTAGTCGGAAAGGCCGCAAAAACATCATCGCAGGTGTTTAAAGGAACATACGGGTCAGCGGCGGCCTTGAGGTTGAGATCAGCGATTTGAACTACAAGCTTTGTCGTACCCTTGTGAAGATCTGGCATTCGCGCTTTGATGTCGTCGCGGACATCATGGTTGACATAACGTGGGTCGCTGCTTGAATAGAAATAGAGAGAGGATTGAGTCGCTTCATCAAATGCGACAGCCTGGCTTTCAAAACCCAAGTACATCGATCCCACGCGCCACTTCGACAAGTTTTTAACGTACATGCCCCCATTGTAGTCATAGAAGTTCTTCTTTTCTTGAGCAAGACCATCGGTCCGATTGAAATCGCCCTTCAGGGTAACGCAGAGAAGCTTGTTTAAGTTAATCGTTATCTTTTCAAGCGGAGCGGTCTTCGATGAGGCCGCGAATTTGAAGTCAGACAAATTTCCAGTGAGTTCATTTACGGGAATTGTTGCCACGATTTCCATGGATTTTCCATGAGGGTAAAAGCCCCGGTAGCTGAAAAGTTGACTTGGATTGTTGATTCGCGTGTCTGCTATTTCATATTGAATATAGAGCGACGTGAGATGATCTGGATTTCCATCATCAAACGTGATCGGAAATCCGCCAACAAAGAAACCTGTCACGGCCCCAGCAAGCAGCTGAGCTTCTTGAGCTTTGTACTGAGGCTTAACCACAGCCGTTTTTTCCAAAACTTTAGTGTTAAAGTTTAGAACTATCTCGCGATCAAAGCTTGCCAATTCTGGTTTCTGTACATCTGAGGCTATCAGAATGTTTGAACCGCCAACAGATGTGCTGTAGCCCTGATTGGTTTCAATTTCGTAAATAACTTGGTTGTTTGCGCCCAACAGCGCCCGCACCGAGGATTCGGTGTTTGTCGACTTCGCAACCTCAAACAATCGTCCATTGGTGTCCAATTTCAAATCGGTGGATGGTCGCAGCGGAGAGATCTTCTTCCATTGAGCGATGTACCAAGATGATCGTGGTTGGTCCGCAAACAAATATTCCTCCACCAGGGGACGGCCGTCTGCGGTGCCTCCACCCATATGAAATCCGAAATTAATTAGATCAGCTCCAGAATATGAGTTAGCAGATAGCAAAGGTGCGGAAGAGCCCTTTGGCGCAAGGCTGATAGAATTTATTGAGCTGACAATCTCAACGTAGGCTTTCGAATCTGGGTCGACAGCGGAAAACTTTGAACAGTTTTGAAATGCAGCGGCCGTGGTCAAGCCACTTAACAACAGTAGAAGCGAGCTTACGAATTTCTTTTTTGATTTCAAAACGATCCCCCCGGATGTTCTCAGTTTGGGGCATTTTTTTAAAAATCACAGGAAAGCTTTTTTCGGTCTCAAATCGAGGCATCACAAACTGTTGAATCTACTTCAAAATATACAGCTGTCTAAAATGTCGACGGCGAGTTCGCATATTGATTGGTGGATGAGAGGACTGTCTGCGCCGCATTCTTCGTTCCGCCCGAGTGATAAAGTTTTTTCGAAAAGTTTCCCATTTATTGTTTGTGAATGCCCCTGAACGGTTTTGACAACATTCCTGGCCTTTCCTTAGAATTTTATTTGAAGCAGGACGTAAATGTGTCTAAGGCTTCAGCCATGAGAGCTTTAGTTTTTTTCCTACTTTTTCTCACAGCCGGTATTGCGCAAGCCAAGACGTCGTCGTCGCTCACGCTTTATGTGTATCCGCCTTATCGTCCATTGAATTGGGAATCACCGCAAACGGTGCTGCACGATTTTTTAGGGATCGAGATCGGTCGCCAGCTGACGATGGACGATGCGGTGAAGTTTCAGTCGGGCTCCGGTGATCGAGGCACTCTATCGAGTACATACAAGTCGACCATGGGGCACACTCTGAGCCATGTGCAGTGCCGTCTCTCAAATGGTGAACTGTTTGATAGATGGACGAGTTTCTCGGGCCAAAACTACGTCGAAATCGACAAGAAGAATCTTTTGAAAGAACAACTCGGGCTTGGAGTGCTTTTCTATAACTACCCCGATGGTCACATTGTAGAGGGCGAAGAGAATATTAAGCGCATTACTCACTACGCCGGCAACAGCCCTCGCTATTTGGAAGTCGAAATTGATGCCGTCGCATGTGATGGCCTCAAAGAAATGATCACTTTCTTCGAGGGATTTCATTTCAAGAGTGGCACGCCGTTGAAAGAGTTGTTAAAGCGTCCTGCGACTGAAACGCTGTACTTTAATTCCACTCTGGATCCGTACGATGCATACCTAAATCGGCTTAGCGACCCCTCGGCCATCGTAGGCGGTGGATGCGCTCCTTACGGTGCGGCGCTGCTGAAGATGGCTCGGCGCTATAGTGATGAGTTTGATGAATCTTGGAAGCTTCGGGTCGCTATTTCCGAGAGGCTGATTGGCGGACCCACTCGTCGAGTGAGTATTTCCGCTTTGTTGTTCGGAAGTTTGGGTACGCAATGGCAGTACGCTGGTTATTCCAATCGAGTGATGACAGTGTTTGACCCCGCAAAAATTTGGAATTTTCTGGGCGAGGCGCGTGACTGTTTAAAGAACCGCGTTGGTTGTTCTTCTTCTGGTGCGAATTGGGCAGGCAGACAACAAGTGGCCCAAGGGCCTACCCAGCTTTTCACCGATCAGATCTTAAAGACGGTCACCTTCCATCATCCGAAGCTGGGTCTTCAGAGTAAAAAAGTTCAGGTAAAAGTGAAGCAGCCCGTGGATGGCTTGATTTGGCGTTTGCGATAGATCGACGCTGATCGCAGCTAGAGTTCTTCTGAAAAAATCTTTTCGGTGATCTTCCAGAATTTTTCCTGTTTTCTGGCAATGACAAAAGCCGGCGCACGGTAAAGGGCTTGATATTTTATGGCCTGGCTCGGCGATGTAAGTTCGATCGCCATCTCAGGACGCCTGAGGTGTGATCGAAGAAAGTTAATGTTGAACTTCTTTATCGCCGTCGGATTGTTAAAAAAATACATCTCACTTAAATACTTTGAATCGAAATCGTAATATCGAATTTCTAAATAGGGATTCGAGTTTTTGTCTTTTCGTTCTTCCAGCGTAATTCGTTCCGGCGCCATCACGTGGGCGAACTTCGAAAGCTTCGCCTGTTTGAGCTTTGTATCGGCATCGACAAGTTCGATTTTACAATTTTTGCAGGTGCGAGCAGCGACATCATTCTCTGCTCCGCACTTATGACAAATTTTCGACCTAAAGCGATAGGTGCAAGCTTTTAGTTCAAATGTATGAGCGTCACGCATTAGGCCCCTGCATCGACGACCAAAATGTTCAATGACTTCGCCATCTATGGCATAGCCCCAAAAGTCATTTTCAAAATCACAAACGGGGCATTGCACACGCACCGGCACGGTGTCTTTCGCTGGGCGCTTTTCATCTATCTCTGGTGAGTAAAGATCGTGATCAACGCCGGCGTAATCGAGAATGAAGCAGTCTTTTTTACCTTCGTTCAAGCGAAGCCCGCGCCCTACGATTTGTTGGTAGAGACTGTTGGATTCTGTCGGTCTTAAAATGGCGATCACGTCAACGTGTGGGGCATCAAATCCAGTTGTTAGGACGGAAACGTTCACGAGGTATTTGAATTTCCGTGCTTTGAAGTCTTTTAGAATTCCGTCGCGCTCGGATTGGCCAGTTTCGCCAATCACGAGTCTCGCGTCTCCCTCTGGCAAATACTCTAAAATTTCCTTCGCGTGACTGATGCTTGAACTGAAAATCATCACGCCCTTCCGGTCGAATCGATCAGAAATGTCCACAATATTTTTAATAATCAGCGGCGTGAGGCGTTTTTGTTTTTTTAAGATACTTTCAATTTCGTCGTCGGAGTGGGGGCGATCGCTATTGGTGAGTTCGGAAAAATTGTAACACGTGACGGGAATTTCGACTTTGACGGGTGCTGTGAGGAAGCCATTTTTAATCATGTAGGAAAGAGGTAGTTCAAAGACGCACTTCTTAAAAAATCGTTTTGTCTGAGATTTTACTTCGCCTGCGAATGACTGCTCGTAGATCCAACCAAGCCCCAGTCGATAGGGTGTGGCCGTCAAACCTAGAATACAGATTTCGGGATTGTGGTGGCGAATTTTAGCGATCACTTCTTGGTACTGGGTTGATCCTTCGTCGGCTACCCGATGACATTCGTCGATGATCAGAAGCGAGAAGTTTTGAAAGAAGCTTTCGTTAGCGTGTGCGACAGATTGGATGCTGCCGAAGATGACTTTCTGATCTCGATCTTTCAGCCCGAGACCGGCGGAAAATATTCCGCCTTCGAGACCGTAGCTTCGGTACTTCGCATGATTCTGTTCGACGAGTTCCTTCACATGAGCGAGGACCAGAACGCGACCCTTTGCGATGCGCCCGAGTTCAGCGATCACAAGGCTTTTGCCAGCGCCTGTCGGCAGCACAATAACGGCTGGCGCACGGTCCGTTTTAAAAAACTGGACGGTGTTTTTGACCGCCTGCTTTTGATAGTCTCTAAGCTGGTACACGTGATTGAACCTTACAACAAAAGTGCCTTTTTGGGAATGATCTCAGGTTCAGACCTATTTGCCGCTTCGTCCGTACCAACCGGCAAAACTCAATCGCTGCGCCGTGCACGGTAGCACTTCATGCTCGGCTTCACGACTCATGAAGCAGACGAGCGTTCCGCTAGTAGGTTGCACGTCAGTGAACGAATCTTCGCTGTAGAGGCGCAATTGACCACCGTCGATCGGTCGCCAGTTTTCGTTCAAGTACAGCACGACCGACACAACTCTCGTCTTTTTTTCTACATCACTATCGTCAAATGAATCTCTATGCCTTTGATAGAATCCACCTTGTTGGTAAACTGCATAATGACCTTCAAATTGGTCAAGACCCAAGAAAAGTGCTCGGTTGAACATCGTCTTAAGATCATCTAACCTGGCCCAAAGTGAAGCTTGGGTGGCATTAGAACTTTGGCGGTCTATCCAGTGAGTTTCGTCTCGACGAATGGAATCCAGAATTTCATATTTCGAACCGTGGCCAACACCTGCGCGGCAAAATTGTCCTGAAGTAGAAAGTGCCAAGAGATCGTTGCGTAAAGTCTCCGCCTCCGATGGCGAAACGAAATCGTGGCAGATGGAATAACCAGTACTGCCAAGCTTATCCGTGATCTCCGACGAATGTTCACTTTTAATCATTATTCAGACCTCGTAAAGCGACACTAGCACGTGCCACCGCCGAAACCTTGGGCAAAATTTGAAATAGCGCTCTGTCATTCTTGCTGCTATTGTCATGACCGTGAGACTACATCTACTTTTATTACTATTCCTATCTGCGCCAGCGTTCTCTTCGGACGTTGCGCCTTCGGCCAAGAATTCTGGCAAAGTGAGCGGTGAAGTGAGCGGCGAAGTCCGCGGCGAAGTTACATTGGCAAAAGGTGTTCAGTTGAAGCCGGGAGGAGTTCTTTTTATTTTTGCAAAAAAGTCTGGAAACCCGATGCCTGCTGCTGTTCTTCGAATACCTGATCCGAAGCTTCCGCTCGAGTTCTCGCTGAGTGGCAAGAATGCGATGGTTCCCGGAGCCCCGTTTGACGGTCCATTTACCATTACGGCCCGCTATTCTCCAGGCGGAGATGTCATGGACAAGTCGGGACCAGAGGGTGTTCATGCAAAGCCGATCGCCGTGGGAACTACCGGTATTAAACTTGAACTTAAGTCCAAGTAGTACTTTTTAGAACGAAGTGATCGTCTGTCTTGATTGATTGGTCCACGTCCCAAACAAGTCGCAGTCACTTTTTCAATTCAATGTTGATTCGCTAAAAGGTTCTTAATATTTGCTACAAGTTCTTTCGGATCAAGAGGCTTTGTTAAATGAGCGGCAAAGCCTGCAAATTCGGTTTTAATGCGGTCTTCGGCCATCGCGTGTGCCGTCAGCGCGATAATTGGTGCCTTGTACCCTTTTTCGAGAAGAGCTGCCGTCGCCCCGTAACCGTCTAGTACCGGCATTTGAATGTCCATGAGAACCGCGTCGTAGGTCCCAGCGAGCGCCATCTTCACAGCAAACTCGCCATTTGCCGCCGTATCGACTGTTGCGCCGTTTCTAATTAACATACGAGTGACCAGGAAGAGATTATCCGCCGAATCGTCAGCCACAAGAATTCGCAAGTCTTGTAAGGCAAGTCTCGAATTTTTCACAGTCTCTTGCCTAAGCTCGGTAATCTTCTGTTTCGCTTTCGGAATAGTAGCTAGGAACACGACACGAAATGTACATCCCTGACCGACGCCGCATTCTGAAATTTCAACGCTTCCGCCGAGAGCATGTGAGAGTTTCCGCGAGAGCGCTAACCCTAAGCCAGTCCCGCCGAACTTTCGGGTCGTCGTATTGTCTGCTTGCGCGAATGGCTGGAAAAGTTTTGCCCGCTGTTCTTCTGATAGACCAATTCCAGAATCTTTCACGTCAATATTGACGCGAAGTATTCCTTCTGAATTGAGTGTTGAGCCGACGGTGACCCGAACTCCGCCCTCACTTGTAAACTTAATGGCGTTCCCGATGAGGTTAATTAGAATCTGTCTGATACGGGTTGGGTCAGAACAAATTCTTGTAGGAACATCTTTTCCGATTTCCAGTAGCAAGAAAATGCCTTTTAGCTTCGCCTTGTCTTTGAAAATATCTGTCGCCTCGATCATAAAGTCGTAGAACGAAAAAGGAATGTGCTCGATATCGACTTGCCCGGCTTCGACTTTTGCGAGATCTAAAATGTCATCAATGATCTTAGTGAGTGCGTTTCCATTGCGAAGAATAGTGTCGACGTATTGGTCACGCTCGGCTTGCCCAATGCCTGATTCCTTTAGCATCGCGCTGAAACCTAAAATGACTCCGAGAGGTGTCCGGATCTCATGACTCATGTTTGCGAGAAAATTTGGTTTCGCCACGTTGGCCGATTCGGCGTCCGTTTTTGACTGAAGCAACTGCGCGGTTCTAATTTTAGTAAATGCGGCTGCCGCATTTCTGATCCCGATCGTAATAGTCTCAAGAATGATGTCAGTTTCTTTTGCATCAACTTCTTCACACTCTCGAGCAACATCAAAAATCACTTGCCGGAGAAGTTGATATTCTTCGATCACGTGATTCAGGCTATAGCCTCTAAAGCGGCTGCGCTGTTCGCCGTGACTTTTACCGAGAGCCTTTTCAACTTTGTGTAGGTAAGCCTTTGGCTCTGGCGCCGTCAGAGTTTGAATCATCTGATCATATAAATCGGGAATGGAGTTATCGAGCTCAGGTTCGCCGAGTGGCCGAGAAGGCGGAAGGGCCTCTTTCACGCGATCTTCCCATGTTTCAATGACTCGATCTTTATTCTTCTCAAGCCAAAGGCCGATTTTACTCACAGCGCCTCACTCTCGAGGCGACCGTACTCGCTACTGGGGTCTAGTCATTATCTATTCCTGATAAACGGAAGATCACCTCAGTTAACTAACGTTATTCAGTTCATGGCGACTGTAGACGTTGCTGTGAAAGAGCCTAACGCACGAGTATATTTCAATCCTGAAAGACCCGCTTAAAGAGGGCGCTCAAGCACTGACATTCGCAACTCATCGGAACTTGATAGAGAAATGGCTCAACCGGGGTCAGCATTTCTTTGTAGGTCGACCATTCTCGATAGAATCGAACTGCCCAATTTGATACTCTTTAGCACCTATGAAACCTGCGAACACAATGATCAACGATCTTCGATTCTTGGACCGACACCTCACGCATTTAGAAGACCAGATTCTTCTTTATGAAAAAAAGCACGCACGGAAACTCGTCTCGCTCGATCCAAACCATGCGACTGGTGGCAGAAACCTTTTGCATTACATTGCCTTACGCAAAGAGGATCTTAAGGAACTCCAATTCCGTCTCACATACCTAGGCCTTTCATCAATGGGCCATAGCGAATCCTTCGTTCTTCACAGCGTTCGCGAAATTCGGCGCCGGGTCCGTGAATCCTTGAATGCTCACAAAAATGGAAATACCAAAGCGACATCTCTGCCACCCTTGGGATCAACCTGGCTTGAGGCTGAGAAATTGCTGCACGAACACACCCGAGATTTATTTGGTCCCCGTCCCGAATCTCGACATGTCTACATTATGGTGACGGCTCCCGACCAATTTGAGGTCAACGACACCTGGGCCAAACAGATTTTGCACGCAGGCGCAAACCTTATTCGTGTCAATTGTGCCCATGAAACAAAAAAGGAGTGGAAGGCTACGATTGAAGTCATACGAAAAGCGGCTCACGACCTTCAGCGCCCCGTTCGAATTTTGATGGATTTAGGCGGACCAAAGATCCGTATTGCCGCGCCCAAAAAAGTGCCGGTTGAAACCGGAAATGTCATAAGAATTACCGCGAAGAAATCGAAAGGTCATGATTGGATCCAGTGCACTCTTCCGCAAGCTCTGAAGTTCGCAGAACCCGGCCACCGCGTTATATTTGACGATGGTAAATGCTGGGGCCGAGTCATCAAGAAGAGCAAAAACGGACTTGAGGTCAAAATTGAATACGTCACTGGAGAAAAGGTAAATTTGAAACTAGGCAAAGGCATGAACTTTCCTGACAGTCGGCTTGAGATTGATGAAATCACTAAAGAAGATTTCAAGAATCTACGGTTCGTTGCAGATCACGCCGATATGGTGGGCCTATCTTTTGTGCAGACGACGGGTGCTATCGCAAAGGTAAGCCGAGAGTTAAAGAGACGAAGCCGGAATCAACTTGGCATCATTTTGAAAATTGAAACTCAGCTCGGCTTTTCAAACCTCCCGCATTTGTTGCTAGAAGCGATGAAAAACTACCCCGTCGGAATTATGATAGCCCGAGGTGATCTTGCTGTGGAGGCCGGGTTTGAACGGCTCGTCGAACTTCAAGAAGAGATATTGTGGCTGTGCGAGGCCGCACATATTCCTGCGATTTGGGCCACTCAGGTCTTAGAGTCTTTGGCAAAGACAGGACAACCCTCGAGAGCCGAGGTGAGTGACGCTGGTCTGTCTGTACGCGCCGAGTGCGTCATGTTAAACAAAGGTCCCTACATTGGTAAAACCGTCAGCACCCTTGATGACATCCTCAAGAGAATGGAAAAGCACACCTATAAAAAACGAAACGTCCATCGTCCACTCAATGTCGCCCGGCTTTAGCAATGCTTGGTTATTTTTGTCGCCGAAATGGTAGTCGCCCCGCGGCTAAACCAAACACGATTGAAAGTGAAATCAGCGCTGCTTTTAGAATTGATGGCAAAGTCAGATTCTCAGCCGCGCCATAACCAAAACTTTGAATTCTCTGCCCGCGACTCGAGCTCTCATGCTTCTGACGATCGTGACAAAATATTGAAATCGAACTCGGTGTCGCATGAATTGTCGTATCAAAGCCTGACCGATGACCCGCCGCCGACAGCTGAGCTTCGAGTCTCGTAACGGGCCCCCCGCACGCCAGAAATTCCACTCCAAACAAGATAGCTGCTTCCATAAACACTTCAACCGGTGCGCGCGCTTTTATCACCGCATAGGAATCGACATCAAAACTTTCAGATACCAGTTCAATCATTGGACTCTGGTTTCGTGTCAGGACATTGTTCCGAAGGCTTCAATAACCAGGCCTGGCGCTGGACGACTGAAGTAAAAAGTGGTCCGAATAGTCAGGTAAGCTCATGGTCACGGTTGAACAGAGTCTGGGGTTATGAGGTTGTGAAGGGGATTATCGGTAGGCTCGCCCAATAATGACTACCTTCGTCGAGCTCTGGTTAAAAATATTGACGACCCCAATGCCTTGATTAACGATACATCGAATTACGAGGTATTGAAATGGCGGTAGATAAGGAACTTCTTAAAGGTACAACTTCGACGCTGGTGCTGCAGCTTCTGGCGAGAAAGAAAATGTACGGTTATGAAATCATAAAGGACCTGGAAATTCTCTCAGGCGGTCTTTTTGAGTTTAAGGAAGGGACGCTCTACCCGCTGCTGCATAATTTGGAAGAGAGTGGGTTTGTAAGCTCGGAATGGGTAGGCGAAGCAGGCACTCGTCAGAGGAAATACTACTTCATTACAAAAGATGGTCGCGCTCAGTTGAGAGAAAAAAAGGAAGCCTGGCTAGAGTTTAGTCGGACGGTTGAAAAAATATTTTTAGGCAAGGAGGCGTAAAATGAAAAACCATAAGGATCATCAACTAGGTGAGTATTTAAAAACTGTAACGGATGAAATGACATTCAGTGAAGCGCGAGAAGGGGCTCGAAGAGAACTTCGTTCTCATATTGAAGAGCATGTTGAGACTGCTTTGTCTTACGGGGTTCCTGAAAACGAAGCAACGAAAGAGGCTTTGAGAAGAATGGGAAACGCGAGGGATTTGGGTATTTCACTTAATAAAATTCATCAACCAAAGTTTGATTTTATTTTGCCTCTACTTGCAATTTTGCTATCGGCTGTTGGTATCTGGAATTTATCAGGCTCGCGTTGGGTTGGTTTGCAGACAATTTGGATCGCGATCGGCGCAATCATGGTGGGCGTAATTTATTTTTTACCTGTTAAGAGCTTTAAGAATTTAACAGCATCGTTGTATGGCGTGGCAATTCTTGGATTGGTCTTGTCCTATTTCTCTGGTGTTGCTGAAGATGGGCAGCCCTATTTGTCTATTGCAGGTTTGAATATTAAAATGGTGGATCTTGCCGGTGCTTTGTTCGCACTGGGGTTTCCGGTTCTCGATTCGAGAATTAAGTTATCGCAGACTTTTTCGAAGAACTGGCTGAGCGTTTGGCGGCTCGGATTATTTTTTATGCCGATGATTTATTTTTCGTACAACGGGTTTGTCTGGCCGGGACTCTTGTTTTTAGTTTCGGGGCTTTGCTATTTGGGAATGTCGGGAATTTCAACATTAAGTTTTATCGGCGCAGGTGTTGTCGGGAGTGGAATGTTAGCAACGCGTCTGGCAGAGAGCGTTGTGTCGATCCAAGATTTAAATCGTGCCATCGTTGCAAACTCCCACACCGATTTTGCTCTGAGGTCTATGCAAGAGGCGATGTATGCTGAATCGGTTGCGGCTTCGTTACTAGTTGTAATGGTGATGTATGGGATCAGAGTCTCGTTCTCGATTAAAGATTTTAACTTACGTGCACTCGCATTGGTTGGAATCAGTTTGACGACTGTACAGATTTTTACGAGCGTTCTTGCGAATCTCGGCCTGTTACCAATGATTTCCCCGGGTATCAATATTCCTTTCATCAGCTATGGCGGATCTGGAGTTATCGCGAATTTTTTGATTGTTGGAGTTTTGGTTGGTTGCTTGAAACGCAAATCTTTAAGTGCAGTCGTCTAGAAAAATACTGGGAAACTTAGTTATCTAATGAACTGGTGGAAACCCGCCTCCCCCGAAATTATTCAGGATTTTTCTCTTTTCCAAACTCATAACATCCGAGCCTCGGTATCTTCATGAAATCATTAAGACTATCGGCCTTCCTAAGGGCAGATTTTCTAAAAATTGAAAGTTTGAACAAATATCGGCCACTTTATAAATGGCCGATAAATGGCCGATAATATAATGGCCATCTTTACTTTGGCCGATAAATGGCCGATAATGGGATATGGCAAAATATCCGCACCTTACAAAACATCAAATCCCCTCGGAAATTAAATATTCCGACAGGCTTGTAAATCTGCTGATGAGAATTGCTCAAACAAAGCCTTACATTGAAGAGTACTTAGGAAAACCGCTTGAGGTTCAGCTCTTACGGCAAGCCAAAATTCTAGCTATCACGTACTCAAATCAAATTGAGGGGAATAGACTTGAAGAGCGTGGAGTAACAGAGGCTTTGGAGGGAAGTAAATCTAAGACCAGCGATAGAGATATCATCGAAGTTCGCAACTATAGTGATGCGCTTGAATACGTTGAAACCTTAGCTGGCGACAAAAGAAAGCTGAAAATTCGTGATATGTGCGACATCCAAAAATTGGTTACAAAAGATCTTTTGGAAGAAAAGAAACAGTGGGGTGATATTCGCACGATCAAAGTTGGTATTGTGGATGCGCATTCCGGGAAGAAGATTGACGATGTTCCAGAGCCTCATTTTTTAAAAGAGCTATTAGGAGATTTGTGGAATTGGCTTGATGATCATCAGGACATCGACCCATTTGTGAGGTCTTTTGCTTTTCATTATCTAGCCGTCGCAATTCATCCATTTGCAGATGGAAACGGTAGAACGATGCGACTGATGCAGCATCTGTTGCTTCTTAAAAGAGGAGAAGAGATCGCGCGATTTGTTCCCAGTGAAACGGCGATCATGGCGACGAGGGGTCGATACTACTCTTCCATTCGTCAGTGTAAGGCCTTGGGAAGTCTCAATCCTATATTGGAATATTTGGCGGAGTGTTTTGCTATAGCGGCCGAAAATGTCATTCAAGATAGCAAGAGGCTTGTTAAGCAAAGTTTGGATAGAAAACCAGAGGCCCGGCGAGAGAAGATTATAACTTTAAGTCGACAGAAAAAGGAGTTTGGTATTCAGGATGTGGTCAATGTATTGCCGGAGGTTCCGTTGCGAACTTTACGGCGCGATCTAGATTCTTTGGTTACTGAAAAAAAGCTGAAGGTAAATGGTGCTAATAAGAACCGAACTTATTCTAAGTAATCCAAAATGAAGCAGGATTCACCCAGAGCTGAGCCTCGAGCTACCGTTTCCGTAGCTCAAACACGTTATCAAGCCTCTCCTCAAGCACTGGAACTGCTATATTGAGGCTCTCAGTCGCACCTTCAACATCCTTTCCCGAAAGCCGCAAATAGCCTTGGGTGGTCTTTAAAAACGAGTGGCCCACAATGGCCATCACTTTAGAAAGTGGAACTCCGTTATTGAGCATTTGCGTAATGAACGTAGCTCGGAGGTCGTGGAGCTTTACTGGTGTAATGCCGATTTCCTCGCAGAAGTTCTTTAAAATCTTCGCCTGATCTCCTTGGTTCCACTCCCACAACCTGGGGAGCACGAACTCCGAGTCCTTCGAATATTTCAATTTCAACTCCTCAAGAAACTTTCGACATTCAGTTGATACGGGATAAATCCGATTCTTCGCGGTCTTTGTTGGCCCTTGACCGTTGTACCTTGTCCAGGCTTTGCTGATATTGATCTTTCCTGTGACGAGATCAACATCGGTCCACCTGAGACTATACAGTTCGCCTGAACGCATTCCGGTGAGTAGTGCGAGCGTCCAATGGGGAAAGAATCTGTGATCAGTTTTCTTGGCCTGTAGAAGCAGAATCCCAATTTCATTTCTATTGAGAACTCCTTGATTGGCTTCGGCACATCTCACTCTAATTCCAACCGCCGGATTGCGGACGATCAGACCTTCTTCGATTGCGATGTTAAAGACGCGTTTTACGATCTTTAATAGTCCGCGCTTGGTGTAGCTCGAAGTCTCTTCGGCAGTTTCAAACACGGCCGCGTGAACATCGCTCAGCTTAATATCATCCACAAACTTGTCATTCCAGATGGGATTTAACCAATTGTTCAAGCAGTGCTTGTAATTGAAGTAGGTCGAAGTTCTGTATTCGACCCGGTACTTTTCAAGTACGTGGCCAATCCATTGCTTCCAGGTCACTTTTGATTTGTGGCCTTCGAGCTCCATCATGAGTTCGAACTCGGCCTTCTTTGCTTCGCGTTCGCTATTAAACCAACGCTTGCGCTGTTCCCAGCGTAAGTTGCAGCGGCACCGGTTAATGCGCCGCTCAATGCGCCAAGTCTGACCGATTGATCGAGTGTCGAACACGACACTGACAAAACCACTATGGGGCGCAATAAAAGTATGCGTTTCATTTCGCATTCCTCCTGTGTTTTGAATTTAGTGGAGGAGTGGATTTAGTGGGCGGGGTTAAGTAGAAATTTTAGGTTTCTTATCATTCGTTTGGATACCCTTCCAAGGATCGCCCGGAAGCAGAGTCAGTGTTCGCTGTTTGAGGAGTTCGCCCGCAGCCTGAATGTCAAACTTCGCGGTGCCTGGTCTGAGCAGCGGCTGAATATCTTCGAGAAAGGCGTTGTCGCCTAGCTTTGCGTGTAGGTTGGCTTCGTATTCTGCGCGCGAAACGGTGCTGCCGCCGTGTTCCATATATTTCTGGAAGCAGGCGATCATCTTTTGGTCGTCCAAGTCCTTAAAGTGTTGATAGGCCATGCTCATGTCATAGGGGTCGCGTCCCTTTTTTCTCTGGTAAAGTGCGCGAAGCTTCGTTCCCAGAATTTCTTCAATCTCAAAAGTCAGGATGTCGCAGCTTCCAGTAAACCAGGTGCTTTGCATCTCAAATTCAGTCTTTTTGTGTCTGAGCACGGTGAAGTGCTCTCCATTGTTGATCTCGATCTTTAGTCGCATCGGAACTTGTGGTGGTTCTTCGCTTTGAAATCGGTATTTCAGTGCGATCGTCGAACTTAGTGGGTATACAGCAGACCGAAGTACATCTGAGCCAGGACTGACGGGTACTAAACTCCTAGGTAAGGTCATGTATAACTTTGCGGGCACAGTGCCTGTTATTCGCTATAGTTATGCAGGGGTGGGGCTAGGTCCCGTGTATGATAACGAAGGCAGTCCTCAAAGGTGGAATCTAGAGCTTGCGTCACAAGTTGGATTTGAAACTCCGCTTAGCGACGAAGCAGCTTCAAATTTTTCGCTCGTTGCTAATGTGGCCGTTTTGCTCGTGAAAGGTGGAAGTCCAAGTTCGGCATCGGCGAACGGTGTTGCGAAGTATTGGTTCTAGGTGCATCGCAATCACTCGGTCGGCATTTCGACCGAGTGGTTCCTTTCGTGCGCTCAGGCAGCGTCGTGCGTGAGCCAAGCTATGGCAGCGTGCTCGGCGATTTATTCTTGTGCACTTGGACTTTATTTGGTTTCTTAAAGAGATGTTCAATTTTGCTGTGGCCGGATCTCTCGAGCGGTATCAACCCATTCAGCGTGAGCCTTCGGTTCGCCCTGTCGATCAGGTAAGCCCCGCGGACCAAACCGGTAGTATATGGGCTGGTACTGAAGGCGAAAAATTTGAACTTCCAGAGCAGGGCCGTCAGGCCTCAACCACGAGGTTTGTACCGGCGAGGGGTTACAGCTCGGATGCATCCGCAAGGAAGCCCCTTCAGAGAAAACGTGCCTGGATCGTTGCGGACCTAATGACGAAGTCTGTCCAGACCTTGCGTGGGGACGATACTGTTTCAATGGCAAAGAGCTTTCTCGAGGGAACCGGCTTTCGACATATTCCCATCGTAAATGTGTTCAAGCGAATCGACGGATTGATCTCGGACCGGGATCTTTTGCGCACAAGCAAAGATCAAATAGATGAGCGCTCTGTGCCGATCTCCGCCATCATGACAAAGCGAATGCTAACGTGCTTTCCGGAAACCCCGCTTCGCTTAGCCGCGCACACAATGCTTGAAGAAGGTTTTTCGTCTCTGCCAGTGGTAGATCTCGATGGTTTCCTGCTTGGAATCCTTACTACCGGTGATATCTTGAAAGCCATAGTCAATGAGGCACCTTTAGAAATCTGGGCCTAGCTGGAAGGAAGTGTTAAATGGTTGAAGCTAAACGGCGTACTGCAAAAAAACGAACACAAAAATTTAAAGCGACAGACATCATCTCAATCAAGGATGCACCACAAATGGGTGAGGCTTCTTTGAAAAAGTTTGCAGTTCATGAAGCCGTAGAGTCGGCCGAAGGCAAGGAATCATCTTTTATGGATTCCTATTTTACTCAGTATCAGACGCGCGATCTTCAGCGGTTGTTTAAGCGTGTTATCAAAATGCGAGAAGATCGTGAACAGCTTCAGGGTTTTGATCCTGATGCAGAGCTTGCGGAAAATTGGCGTAAGGGTGGATACCCTTATAAAAACCGAATGCAGCGTCGAACTTATGAGAAACAGAAGTTTTTGTTGCAGGTTGAAATGTTAAAGCTGCAGGCATGGGTGAAAGAGACAGGCCAAAGAGTTGTGATTTTATTTGAGGGACGCGATGCCGCCGGTAAAGGGGGTACGATTAAGCGTCTTATGGAGCATCTCAATCCGCGCGGTGCGCGAGTTGTCGCCCTCGAGAAACCCACGCAGCAAGAGCGTGGCCAGTGGTATTTTCAACGGTATGTCGAGCACCTGCCTACGAATGGTGAAATCGTGATGTTCGACCGCTCTTGGTACAATCGTTCCGGCGTCGAACATGTTATGGGTTTTTGTGATGAAAACGAATATCAGTTGTTTTTGAAGCAGGCCCCTGAGTTTGAACGAATGCTGATCAGCAACGGGGTTCATCTCATTAAGTTTTGGTTTTCCGTGAGTCGGGACGAACAGAAGCGACGTTTCAAGGAGCGGGAACAGCACCCGCTGAAGCAATGGAAACTGAGCCCTGTGGATATGGCCTCACTTGATAAGTGGGATGATTACACTCAGGCCAAAGAAAAGATGTTTTTTCATACCGACACCGCGGAGTCTCCGTGGATTGTGATTAAGTCAGATTGTAAAAAGCGTGCTCGCCTGAGCGCTATGAAATGTGTTTTAGAGCGATTCAATTACTCGAATCGTGAAGATAAAAGTATCAGCTCGCTCGACCGCTTGATTGTCGGCCGAGCCCACACGATCTATGAAAAAGGCGAAAATCCAGGAATTTAGATTTGAAGATTAGTCGCGGGTGATGCAAGATGGTTTTCAGTGCTTGCAAAGGGGTTCCTATCTGCTTCGCTATTGAGGTAACCCCCGAATTTATGCCATTCGGGACTTGAATCTTCCGCTTCCGCTTCCGCTTTTAATTGTTAAATTCATCTTCGAAAGCCTTTGGTGTTTTCATTCCGACCGATGAGTGCGGCGGTTCTTCGTTGTAAGACCGTCGCCACTTCTCGATCTTCTTTGCATCGTTCAAGCACTCGTCCCGGAAGCGCGAATTGAAGGATTCAATGAACGCATTCTGAATCGGTTTGCCCGGCTGAATATATTCTATCGCAATACTATTTTTGTAAGCCCAGTCCATTAATTCTCGCGACGACATTTCTGGGCCATTGTCACATCGAACTTTTCTGGAAAGATTCTCGAGCGATTGGAAAAACGAAATCATATCACCGCTCGTAATCGAGTACGCGGCAAGCAGACCCGGACTTTTCTTCGTGCAATCGTCGACGATCGTAAGGCACTTCAAATGCCGATCGTTTTCAAATCGGTCGGATACAAAGTCGAACGCCTAAATTTCGTTCGGCGTCGTCGCCTTGTTGTGCGGAACCCTTTTCACAGCCATCTGCTTCACGCGCCTTCGGTTTTTAATCTGCAAGCAGAGCTTTTGGTAGACTCGCTCGGTTCGATGTATACTCACAACGAGACCTTCGCGGCGAAGTAAAAAATGGAGGCGCGGCAAACCGAAACGTCGGTGCTTCGTTGAGAGTTCTTTTATTCGCCGCTCAAGATCCTCGTCTCGAGATTTGTGCGGCTTGTACGTCATCGTTGATCGATTCAGGCCCAAGACATTCACAATGTGGCGAACGCTCGCCGAATATTTGGCTTTCAAACACACAGCGGAACTTTTCTGGGAGTTGAGCCCTACCACTTTTTGAATTCACATCCTTCAGCATCACGATGTCGAGCGCTTGTTCTGCAACGATTCGTTTTAGTTTGCCGTTTTCGGATTCAAGCTCCCGAAGCCGTTTCGTTCACCGTCATGTTGGAAAATTTCTTTTTTTTCCACGTGTAGATCGTGGCGGGAGTGATGCCGAATTCTCGGCCGAGGTCTAAAACCTTCTCGCCGTTTTTCTGTCTGCTCAAAAGTCTGATGATCTGTTCTTCCGTGGACTTTTTCTTCATTTGATCCCTCGTGGTCCAGTCGGTCACATCGAGAATCAAGTTACAAGTGGTCTAAATTTTCGGGGCAACCTCACTATGCTGTGAATCACTACTTCTCTGGAGAATCTCGGCCTAAATCCTATATGCCAAGAATTGGTTATGCGCTGGCCTGTATGGCGCTATTTGGAGTATGGACGATGGCGGGAGCGCGTGGAGCCTTCTTGCCGGCCGTGCAAGCTATTCAGCGTTGATGCATTGAGCATCAAATTGCCTGGGGAATTTCCGCGTTTTGCTTCGCACTTTCGGCTTTGATTGTCTTGTTCTGTGCAAAAACGAGCTCATGTGAGCGCTGCTGATGTTTTTTCTTAGCGCACGTGTCACGTAAACTTTCTTTGTTAGAAAAGCGACACTGTACTTAATTGAGTTATATAGCGAGTGAGATTGCTTTAACTGCACGGTGTTGCAGCTGATCTGGATAGACTTTTTGAGTAGAAATTGTTACGTGTACATTATAGCTCTTATAAGATTTCGCGGGTGTGCACTGCGTTCGTGCATAGTTCAGGGGAAATAGGGTCGTTTCTCAAGGCGGACCTATGTGGAATATCAAAATTTGCTTTAAATGCAAGCCTCATCAAAATTCAGTTCACTCTTTTGAATCCATTCATACAGGCAATCTTTTCGCTAGAGAAAGTCTAGGCTGAATGTATGGCAAGAGTGATAAGTGAGAAAAGATGGCATAGCACGGAGATCAAAGAAGTACTTTCAGTTCTCGATTCGAGCGCGAGCGGTCTGTCCCTGGCGGAGGCCGAAGCGCGACTTCAAAAGCATGGACGCAATCAGTTACCTGAAGCAAAACGACGTTCCTATTTAAGTATTTTTTTCGGACAATTTTTAAGCCCACTCATTTATCTCTTGTTGCTAGCAGCCTTGGTCGCATTTGTTGTTGGTGAGGGTAAAGACTCTGTCGTCATTTTGGTCGTCGTTATAATCAACGCTTTAATTGGGACTTTTCAAGAAGGACGAGCAGAGCAGTCTCTAGAAGCGTTGCGAAAACTCGCAAAATTGCAGTCGAGAGTCATTCGCAACAGCATTGAGCAGCTCATCGAAGCCAGTGAGATTGTTCCAGGTGATATCGTTTCCCTTCAAGCTGGGGATGCAGTACCGGCAGATGGACGTATCATTGAATCAACACAGCTAACCACGGCGGAAGCTGCTTTAACTGGCGAATCGCTCCCAGTTGAAAAGTTAGTTCAGACCCTGTTGCCGGATACCCCTTTGGCGGATCGCCGAAATATGATCTATGCAGGAACTTATGTCCACTCTGGTCGGTGTGTTGCGATCGTAACAGCAACTGGTTTTGAAAATGAAATTGGCAAAATTGCTAAGCTCGCATCCACGGCCATTCAGCCCAAAACCCAACTGGAATTAAGGATTCGAAAGTTTGGTCATTATCTAATTTATGCAGCAGTTGTTTTGTGTCTGCTTGTTGTCTTTCTGGGACAGCTGCGCGGAATCCCGATCGCTGAAATTTTCATGGTGGCCATTAGCCAAATGGTCTCGCTTGTTCCCGAAGGATTGCCTGTGGCCATGACAATTGCTCTGGCTGTAGGTGTGCAGCGAATGGCCAAACGAAACACTGTCGTCAGAAGGCTATCGGCGGTAGAGTCGTTGGGTTCAACGACTGTTATCTGTACAGACAAGACTGGAACGCTGACCCGAAATGAAATGACGGTGACAAATGTTTACCTGCCATTTCAACAAAGAAATGTTTCTGTCAGCGGTGTGGGCTATGCACCAAATGGTTCGTTTATTCAAAATGAAAAGGTACATCATTTAGAGGGCGACGCTGTATTGTCTCGATTGATTCAAGCCTGTGTACTTTGTAACGACGCCCAGTTGTTGCCGCCTTCTTCGCAGATTGCGGAATGGAAAATTCTTGGGGATCCAACAGAAGGGGCCCTTTTAACTCTTGCAAGTAAGGCTGGGCTAGATTTGCTAGCGACTCGCAAAAAGTATCCGCGTTTGGCAGAAATCCCTTTTGACTCAAATATTAAAATGATGGCGACACAGAATCAACTCGAGGATGAAAGCATCGTTTTCATCAAAGGTGCACCTGAACTGCTTGTTGATTATTGTAAGTCCATTTATACCGACAATGGTGAAGCAGAATTAACAGATGAAGTCCGTCAACAAACACGGGCGGCTGCAGATCGAATGGCAGATTCAGCTTTGCGGGTGTTGGCCTTTGCCTGTGTTCGAAAGATCCCGCTTGATACACAGTCGGGCATTGAATCATTTTATAAAGAAGCCATTTTAATTGGGCTTGTGGGACAAATTGATCCACCTCGAACTGAAGTTTCGCAGGCTGTGCGTGAAAGCCAAAGTGCGGGCATTAAAACAGTCATGGTTACTGGGGATCACAAGGTCACCGGGATGGCGATAGCAAGAGCTTTAGGGATTAGCAAAGACGGCGATCTGGCGCTGGATGGTAAAGAAATAGAAGCTCTTTCGGATTCAGCCCTTGAGAGCATGATTGAGCGAGTGACTGTTTTTGCTCGAGTTCATCCGGCTCAAAAACTTAGAATTGTAGAGACCTTTCAGCGAAAAGGTCATGTGGTCGCAATGACGGGAGATGGGGTCAACGATGCTCCAGCATTGGTAAAGGCTGATGTCGGTGTTTCTATGGGAATCACTGGAACGGAAGTAGCGAAAGAGGCATCAAAAATTGTTCTTACTGACGATAATTTTGCAACAATAGTAGCAGCAGTTGCTGAAGGTCGATTAGTTTATCAGAACATTAAGAAGTTAGTGCTTTATCTTTTTAGCACGTCGATTTCAGAAGTCATCATTCTGGTACTTGCACTGATAGGCGGATTCCCGCCACCACTTGCTGCTGTTCAGATTCTTTGGATTAACCTTGTGACTGAGGGGACGTTAACCGTGAATCTAGTTATGGAACCCGCCGAGGGAAACGAAATGAGGTCGGCACCGATTCCGTCAAGCCAGCCGCTTTTAGATCGATCGATTCTGTCACGTATGCCGTTGATGGTCATTTCGATAACTGCTTCAACATTTGGCTGGTTTTGGTTTCGTACTGCACAGGGTGCAGATGCCTCAATTATCCAATCAGAAACGCTTTCCGTTCTGGCTGTGTGTTGTTGGTTTAATGTACTCAATTGTCGATCTGCAACGCGCTCCGCTTTTTCGTGGGACCTCATTAGGAATCCATGGCTCATTGGCGGACTAATACTGGGTAACGTGCTTCACATTGCCGTCATCTATTGGGAACCTCTGAGTAGATTATTCCATACGGTACCAATAGCGCCGACACAGTTTTTCGCAATTGGCGCTGTTGCAAGTCTCGTTCTTTGGGCTGAAGAAATTCGAAAATTAATTTTAAAACAAAAACAGAAGGAGATTAAATTATGAAAGCACTATGGTCCTATTGGCCTAGCCGGGTAAACTTGGTCCAGAGGTTGTGATACAATCTGGGCCTGAAACGGAGAAGGTCCATGCCCAAGAAACGGTACACGACAGAAGAAATCATTCAGCATTTGCGCACAGCGGAGATCGAGCAATCCAAAGGCTTGAGCCAAGAAGAAGTTGCGAGAAAAGTCGGCGTGACAAAAGTGACTCTCGCTCGCTGGAAGAACGAATACGGCAGCTTGAAGATCGATCAAGCCAGACGTTTGAAGGATCTCGAAGCCGAAAACAACCGTCTCAAAAAAATCGTCGCCGACCTATCAATTGATAACTCGATTCTGAAAGAAGTAGCCAAGGGAAACTTCTAAGCCCTGCACGAATGCGTGAAGCGGTCGTTCATGCGATTAAGACGCTTCAGGTAAGCGAGCGCAGGGCTTGCAAAGTCACATCGGTCAACTGCGGTCAACGAACCGCCCAACCAGGAGCGCGATGCAGAGAGTATCGACTATGGGGTCCTTAGATGTTAGAAAAAGCGTTATGCAATACTTTCATCTAAGAATATTGATTTTAATCTTTATCGCATTGTTTGGTGCAACTGGTTGTTCAAGTCTGGCATCAAAATCTTCTCAAGTTAACAAAGGCGACATGAAATCAGAAACAAGCTATCGGGTCATAAATTTGGGACTGGATTTCGATGCCTTCTGGAATCTCGCGAAGGATAAAGAATTCGAAGAACAAGTCAAAGTTTGGAATGACAAGATTGAGAAGCCTCATCAAGTATTCTATGACGGTTTGGTTTGGCAAAAGATGAGCAATCCAAAATGGGAAGAACGTAAAATTCGGCGGTTGAAAGAGTTTTTCCCCAAGTATCAGAGTCTTTATCCAAGTATGCAGTCTGAATTTCGCCATTTTGATGGCACGTTAGAAAAGCAAATCAAACGATTTACTCAGTTTTTTCCTGATGCTCATTTCAACTTACCGATCTATGCGGTTCCTTCGACGACATTCAACGGCAAGGGCGGCGAAGGCGGCGATTCCGGTGATCCGGAAGGAAAAACTGTTCTCGCATTTGGTATCGATATGATCGTAGATCGTCATGACAACCCAGATGTTTTGTATTCGCATGAGCTCTTTCACATTTATCATGTGAGTGCAATTGGGATGAACGAAGAAGTTTTCGTAAACGAGGGGCGATTGACTCTTCCTCTTTGGCTCGAAGGATTGGCCACCTATATCAGTCAGCAGATAAATCCCGAGGCTCCCGTCGCAGATGTTCTAATGGATAAGGATTTGTCAAATGTGACGAAAAAACAAATTCGTATACTAGCAAAGAAATTTATTTCTGAAGCCAGTGAAAAAGCATTCGATCCCAAAAAACCAGAAATTTACAAAAAGTGGTTCGCAATAGATCCTCAATTCAAACTTGGCCGCGGATTTCCTCAGCGCTGCGGATATTTACTTGGATTAAAAGTTTCGGAATATCTCGCTAAAAAAAATTCGCTTGAGACGATGGTACATTGGAAAGTTGCGGAAGCTCATCAGCAAGTTCTTTTGACCTTAAAAGAAATCGCCTCTGAGCATTAAGCTTTTGTCAGAATTTCTTTGGGAAATTAATTGGATGGAATTCTTCCGTCCGTGTAAGTGCCTGAAACCATTGGGCTCCCCAAGTTCGGGCTACCAAAAGTTACCAAGCTGAAATGCTTAGAAATGCGGAGAAAGGTAGAATCAGGCCTTGAGCGATGTTAGCGTATATGCTAATATCGTCTTAGGTTTATGAAGAAAACTAAGCAGGTCTATCAGGGCGAATTCTTTAGCATCGAGTTTTTCATCGCGAGCGATGGCTCTGCGCCAGCTGAGGAGTGGCTCGATTCTCAACCTATGAAAATGCAGCAGAAGCTCGCGGCGCTTTTCAAAATGTTGGGCGATGTCGGCAAAATGTATAACGAGCAGAAGTTCAAGCATTTGACCGGAACGGACCAGCTTTTCGAATTCAAAGCGGATCAGGGTCGTGTTCTTTGTTTCTTCTTCGTTGGAAAGCGCGTGATTTTAACTCACGGTTTTTAAAGAAGGGCGACAAGACCCCAAAAGGCGAAATTGAACGACCTGAAAAGATGAAAACTGAATTTGTATCGAGGAGTAAGTAATGAAGAAACAATCGAAAACTAAAAGCTGGCTCGATGAGAAGCTCAAAGATCCTAAGTTTAAAAAGGGATTCGAAAACGAATTCGAGAAGCTCTCGATTGGTGAACAGCTTGTTCGGCTTCGCCTGAAGGCTGACATGACCCAAGCTCAAGTTGCGAAACGCATTGGAACCACGGCGTCAGCGATCAGTCGTTATGAAAATGCTGAGTACGATCGTTATGAAATTCAAACTTTACGGAAGATAGTCGAAGCTTGCGGTGGTCATTTGAAACTTGTGATGGAAGGTCCGGATGATAAGGGGCGAGTGGCCTGATTGTGCCGACCGCTCATTTGAGCAGACTTCAGTGATCTAAAATAACTTTAGATTTCTTAACTTTCACTCAGTCGCTAGGTCTTGGTTTCGATACTTTCAAGTTTTAGACGAAATTTAGGTTCATATTCCGTATTTTATCTTTTGCGCGAGCATATAGAAGCCGAAAGGTTCAGATATGGATCGCAACGGATTGGAATTAAATGCTGAAACAACTTCGAACCTCAAGAAGCGCAACATTCTACAAAACCGGCACGCTCTTACCGAAGGCATTTGTTGAGTCCACCTTCAGGCAGATTTCTCAGAAGGGTGAAGGCCGTCCCGTTATTCGAATTGTGAAGCAGAAGCACAAATCGCCGATGAAATGCGAAATTTCATTCATCGTTTTCAAATTCCATGATGAGCCAAGTTTCTTCGATAATTCAGGTTTGAAGGAAGTTAAGTTTGCTTTTCTATTGATGGTGCAAACATCGCAGAATCTCATTGTTATAAAAAAGCATATCGATGGATTTGATCAGATCATTCAGAAAAGAGCTCAGCGCCACGAGTACGAAACGATTCAGTTTCTCTTTAGCTCTGAAGATCCCTCGTACGAGAAGATGGCACTTTCCTCTATGGGAATATCTAAAGCTGCGATTTTGAGGAAGACGCTTGAGTCTGACGATTTGAAAGGCCAGCTTTCCGCGCAGAGCGTCCGGCGCTCTATCCCGACGTCAACAACAGTTAGAACACGTGATCATCGTCACGTTCTTCGGCCCACGAGCTCCAGTATTTCCAAAACGGACAGTAAATCTAATTTCACGGGTCTGATGAAATGGATCAATGACATATGCGGAGAGCTCGCGAAAGCTCCAGGGCCGAATGCTTTTTTGAGCGGTTTTGCACAACCGGTAAAATTCGATCTCGTTCACGATAGGCCGCTGCGTCCAACGGCGGTTCTTCTAAACCTTTCGGAATTGAAGAGTGAGCTTTCATCCGATGCCAGTCTTTTTTGGGACGGGCGAGAACTGAAAGGAGCTCGAGCACACAGTTTTTTAAATCGACTTGAGAGTAATTTCGATGTCGGCGTAGAAGAACGAGAAAATCTTTTTCGAATTCAGGTTGGAGATGAGGAAAGTCGAGCGGATGTGGGGTTTCTCAAACTGAACAACAGTTCCTTTAGTCTTCGGTCTAAGTGGCTCAAAAAGATTTCGATTAAAACGCAGTCTTATGAGGAAATCGATTTGGAGAGATACCTAAATAAAGAACAGCACTTCACCATCACATTCGATACTCCAGAATATGTTTATCTAGCGCGTAAAATATTTCGCGACCAGGGCATCATCAAGCACTGCGACGAGATCGTAGCGGCCATGGAAACTCTAAATTTTTCGGGGATAAATGACGAAAAAGGCCCTCCAAAAAAGAGCGATCGGCGGTTTCCTAAAAACTCCGTGTTCAATCTCGTTGAAAAAAAGCTCTCCAACAAAAACAGTGCTCTCCTTTGTGATGACTTGGGGGACGAATGGGCAGATTACGTCAAGCTGTCGAGGAGCCCGCTTGGCATTGCTTTGATTCACTGCAAGTTCGGTAAGCCGTCGACGAGTGCCAGTCAGTTGCACGAGGTAGTCGGACAGGCTCTGAAAAATATAGGCCGAACATCTCTTTCGCCTGAAGACATCGATCGTAAGCTTCTCAGCTGGGCAACCAACTACACCTCCACCAAAATTAAGCGCGTTCGATCTAAACATTCTTCGCAGCAGTTGCGGCGTCTTTGCGGGGACCTGATTACAAGCCCCGTGGTTGCTAAGGAAATAAATCTAGTTGTTCCTTTTCTGTCGAAAGGCGAACTGGTAGCCCAGTTTAAGTTAATGGGCGCTTCTGCTACCGTAAAACCGCATCTCCCCCAACTTGTTTGGCTCTTGTCGACATTCGTCGCCGCCTGTAAGGAAACAGGCGCTAAGCCTGTTATAATCTGTAGCAAGTAGGCAAGGCGCGCCGAACCAGTGCTGGGCGAGTGATTGAGACATTGCTTTGTTAGGGCAGAGCAGGCGGTCCGGAGAAAGATGGATGGGCATCCCCAATCGGCTTCCGCCCCTGCGAGAGCCTCGCGCCGTACGTTCGAGATTTGATTCCACAGCAATGTCCTTTGGCCGGTTGCGTATGTGATAGCGACGATTGTCGAAATCGCAATGACGAGGTCTTTCAGAATCGTGAGCATTGATCGATCCAAAGAAAAAGCTGACCGAACGACGGTCAGCCGGGATTCGAAATCAAAAATGTGGGTTTCGACGCTAGGGGCGGATGGAAACTGGAGGTTACCACGGGGTTACCATTCAGTTACCAAACCGATGAAATGCTCCGAAATATCCTGAAATACTACCGACGTTCCGGTTCTCAGTTCGAATTAAACAAGTATCTGATTTTATTTTTCTTTTTTCGGATTCCAATTTCGCCAAGGAAAATTGGATGGGTAACTCTGCAACGAGCTAACCCATCGTAATCAATGGAAAATCAAAACCCATGTTACCAAAAGTTACCAGCCTAGCTCTTTCGACGCAACTGCACGACGTTGTCTGATTTCGCAGCGACATCCGGTACCTGGATGTTGAGCTCCTCTGTTGCTCCTTCGATGTCTTTCCCTGACAGCCGTAAATAGCCTTGTGTTGTCTTGAGGGAAGAGTGACCGACGATCGCCATCACTTTAGATAGCGGAACGCCGTTGTTGAGCATCTGCGTAATAAACGTCGCTCGAAGGTCGTGAAATTTGACTGGTGTAATGCCGATTTCGAGGCAGAAACTTTTAAGGACCTTGGCTTGGTCTCCTTGGTCCCACTCCCACAGGCGTGGAAGTACGAACTCGGAGTCCTTGCTAAAGTCTGTTTTCAGCTCGCCTAGAAACCGTCGGCATTCTTTTGAGATCGGACAAATCCGGGACTTCGCGGTCTTGGTCGCTCCTTCGCCGTTAAGCTTCGTCCACGCTTTGCTGATGCTGATCTTGCCGGTGACGAGATCAACATCAGACCACCGTAGACTGTAAAGCTCACCGGACCGCATTCCCGTGAGGAGTGCAAAAGCCCAGTGCGGAAAGAATCGGTGCTCGGCTTTGCGCGCCTCGATCAATAGGATCTCAACCTCGTTTCGGTTGAGGACTCCTTGATTGGCGTCGGCGCAGCGAACTCGAATTCCGACGGCGGGATTCCTTACGATCACGCCCTCTTCAATCGCGAGATTGAAAACGCGTTTCACGATCTTTAGTAATCCTCGCTGCGTGTAGCTGGAAGTTTCTTTGCAGCCTTCGAAGATCGCATGGTGCACATCGCTTGGCTTGATCTCACTCAAAAACTTCTCATCCCAAACCGGGTTGAACCACTTGTTCAAACAATGTTTGTAGTTGTGAAATGTCGAATGGCGATACTCGACTCGATATCTTTCAAGGATATGTTCGACCCAAGCCTTCCATGTCACGTTTGTTTTGTGACCCTCAAGATTCATTTTCATCTCGAGCTCGGCTTTTTTAGCTTCACGCTCGGATGAAAATCTTTTTCGGCTCGCAACCTGTTTCCCGGATTTGTCTCTAACTTTAATGAAGACTTCGAACGCAAGTTTTCCGTCGATCATCTTTTTCGTAATTGTCATGAGTTACTCCTGCTTCTCTCCACGCGATTCGCGCGGAATGGACCGGAGATAATTCAGATTGAAACGCAGATGATTGCGGTCGTACCGACACTCAATTTGGCCTCGGCATTTTCTGATGCGAAGGGCATTGGGACTAATCCCAAGAATGGCGGCCGCAACTTTCGTCGAAACCCACATGGGTGCTATTTGATTTTCAAAGATCGACGACTCTTGTGAGTCGGTTAGTACTGTTCCAGGCATCACTTAACTCCTGCCTGACCGTCTCTCAACGGTCATTTGTTTGGGAGGGCAGAGAGATGCGCGGACACAGCGGAGATTCGTTGTTATAAGATGCTCGGCGTTGTTGCCGAACTACGAAGTCTCCTGGTTAAGTTTCATTTTCTGTTGGCGTTCTTTAGGCTTTTCAGAACTATCCATCATTTGTTTGAGCTTCGCTTCTGCGTCTTGATCTTCGGCGCCTAGATGCCGAGCCTTTTTGACTCGCTTCAACAAATTCTCGAGATGTGTGACGCGATCGAAATGGTCCTGCCGAATTCGGTCTATGTTCCGCTCAAAGTAATTTTCGGCGAAGCAAGTCACAACCCACGACAGCTGGTCGTGCTTGGTGAGTCGGCCGCCGGTGAAGCCGTCGTTCGTCTTAGCCACCATGTTGTTGAGGAGAGTTTCAGCCTCGAGCGACATCGTGACCTTTGCCATTTTTTGTTTTTCCAATTCGCAGATCCTTCGGGTAGTCATAAAATAACCCTACCCATATCAATAATGTTAGTCCATAACAAAATGGTTATGGTTAGCAGAACTGGAAACTTCGTTTAGATTTGGTGCATGGCAAAATTGTTGTTGGCTGAAATGCTTAAGAAGAAGGGACTGTCGAAACGACAGTTCGCAAAGAAGTTGGCGAAAGAGTACCCAACGGTGTTCCGCTATTTCCGTGAAGGGTATGATCCGAAACTTTCGAGCCTTGAAAATTGGGCAAAAGTATTGGGCTGTCGCGTAAGAGATTTGTATGAAGAGTAGATCCAGCAGCTTGCTGAAATCGCCGCTGTTCGAAAACGCCCTGGATGCAATCCGTTGCGGCATTGAAGACTATAAGGTCGGGACGGATGCGAGACGGAAGGCGGCGGTGCGGAATGTCCACGCGGGTCTACTCCTATTGTTTAAAGAGAAACTCTCGCGACTTTCCGATGTGGGCAGCGAAGATGCGCTGATTAAACGTGATCTCGTTCCAATACAGAAGAACGGTAAAATTGTTTGGACGGGTGCCGGCAACAAGACTGTTGACAATGAGACGCTCCGAAAGCGGATGTCCTCTCTGGGCATCAGTGCCGACTTCAAGAGGCTCGAAGATGTAACCCGAATTCGAAATCAGGTCGAACATCATTATACCACTGCGAATCCTCAGACCATCAACGAAGCTATCACAAAATCATTCGCGCTGATTTGTACCTTTCTCCGGAAGGAACTAACGACTGATCCGAAAAAACGAATCGGTGCGGAACTATGGTCATCGTTTGTAAAAATTCAGGAAGTTTATCAAACAGAGAAAGATGCCTGCCGAGACTCGCACACGAATTTCAAATCGGAATCTCCAGCCTTAGATTCACAAATTGATATGTTGGTATGTTCTGCATGTGATTCGGATCTCGTTCAAATCAAGCAAGACGGCCGCTCCATATGTCGAGCATGCGGACAAGTGCACACGAAAAAGAACACGATTAAACACCTTGTCGCATGCGCGTACGATGGTAGGAACTTTGAAGCGGCCAAAGAGAATTGCGAACCGTACACTCGGGAGTGCCCAGTCTGCGATGCACCGACATTTATCGTGGAAGATTTAATCTGCGCTCTATGCGGTGAATCTGCTTCGGGTACCTGCCAGATTTGTAGCAACTCTTTTCAAGTTGATGAGATCGGCGAGAGTACTTGTTTTAGCTGTCAGTATCGCATGTCGAAAGATGACTAAAGAAACCGCCGTAGGACAGGGAGCGTTAAATGCCATCCATGGCCGACCCTATAGTAGTACTTCAAAAGTTGCAGCAAGCGCTAGATGACGGCATGCCAGTTGATTCGACTGACCTCGATTGGAAGTCATACCTAACGTTCCACGACGAGCAGCCCAGCGGAAGCCGATTCAGCTACGCGAAAGTTGTCGACCGCGAGGCGCAGGCTTTATCGATATTTGGAGTAGAAAAACCCGTGGATGGCCTTGAATGCTTCAGCGTAGGTTACGCCGTCAGTGAAAAGTGTCGTGGTCGAGGCCTAAGTGTGGAGGCGGTCGACAGGGGTCTCGTAGACCTAAAGAAGAAGTTCGGGGACAAGATGAGTTCTTTCTATCTGGAGGCGATGATCGACGTGAGCAACGAGCCTTCACTGAGGATCGCGTCGAAAATCTTTGATGTCCCGGGCGTAAAGACAACAGACGACGAATCCGGAACGCCAGCATTGTACTTTCGAAAACTCATCCAAGTTCGATAATGTTTTCTGAGTTCATTTCCTCGACGCGATCGCCTTTCGAGGCCAGCGTCGATCTTTTTCCCGTCCCCCTCCCCCCATTACAATAAATTAAAATATTCAAAAATTTCCATCCACCCCGCCTACTGGATACTCACCAGTTCCTGACCACTTCACCTCAAGATGTAATCGTAGAGGGGGAGTGGTCAGGAACGATCAGGTGTGGAGCCAGTAGGCGGCCGGATCTAATTTCTCAACGACTTCAATACGTTGCCGGTCATTCGCCGTTTTCGGTTTGGCGCGCCAAGTGTCACACCTGTGACACTTCAGTTTTGACTGCTGGAATTAGGGATTCCCGTTTCACAGACGCAAGTTCGTTGATTGAAAATCGAGTATCCTCACCTTCCCAAACGGCATCGAGACCATTCACTCGGAGATCCGTCAGTGTGCAAAAATAGATTCCGTTGCTGCGGTTCGATGCTCTGACGAGAGCGTTTGTCGCACGTGCCTTCGCAATCTGATTTCGAATCAAGGCTTTGAGTTTTTCGTCTCTGCAGATGAAGAAAACGAATTCGAACGATTTGGAAGTTAGGAGGGTTGCAACGATCTTGGAATATCGAGCCTTCGCCTTCTGCGTTAGCTCGACCTCCAAGGCCGTCGTCATTGATCCGCGTGATGTCGATAGCGTGAACATGGCATCCGGTACTTTCCATTCGTGATCCGCTCCTCGCGTCGCGCTGACTCGACACTTACCGATGCGAGACCGAAGCACCAGCTCTCCAACGAAACCCGAAATGATTGGCGATGTTGATAGAATCTGCCGCGCCTCATTTACGATTTGGTCATGATCAAATTGTGTTTTGAAAGCGGGGCGCGAGTGTACTGCGTCGCCTGGCACAAAACGATTTCTCCTTGCGAATTTTACGCCTCTTCGGGTGAGTCGATAGCCGAGTGTCGTTTCGCCGTCACCTGTCAGCAGCTCGATGAGGCCGATGCGCTGAAGATGTCGAAGTCGCCGGTACAGATTGTATCCCTCCTTGAGTCCGATCAGGTTTCGGCCGATTTCCCCGCGACTGGCGAACCGGTTCATTGCAATGAGGCGAACGATTTCTTTGTCAGCGGTGCAAAGGCGCACAAGGTTCACGTTGCCAAAAATTTCAGGCAGCACGTTCAGTTGCTCCAGCGAGCCGGTTCGAGAATGATGTATTCGAAATGTGCCGGAACAAAGATATTACCTTTCACCTGGTCATCGACGAAACGGACTTCTACTTTTGCAGGAACTAGGTTGGGAGGATTTCCATTGCCACCGGCCTGCGCAGCTTTAAAAAATCCGTCGGTCTTTCCTTTTTCGAACGCCGCAGACTCTTTTGCGACGGTCGTCTCGTGCATCAGGTATCCTGCCGCGCCACCAAGAACGGCACCGGCTGCTGCTCCTACGTACGCGTTCTTGATTCGACCGCGACCTTTCGGACCTGGGTCAACCAGTGCGCCGATTCCAGCTCCTGCGGCCGCTCCAGTGCCGGCTCCTAGCATAACTGATTTCGTCGTCGTAGCACAGCCTGCGAGAGTTGCGAGTGCGGTGCAACCGCACACAAGTTTTAAAATTGTCCACATAAATGAAGCTCCAATTTTTTTATCGCTCTTTAGAGGCGATGAACGTCGGTTTGATCGAATCGACCTGGAGGTTTCAGGAATGTTGCGTGTTCGAGAGTGCCTTTTGGAATCGCGGGGAGTGGTTTCGGTTTGATATCCGGAAACGGCGTGAATTTTACTCTCTGAGTTTCGACTCTTTCGAAATGCGGAATCGAAACGATGGCTTCACCCGTGGCGAGTTCGGACTTGATGAGATTTGGGTGGAAGAGAAACTCCTCGACAGCTCGTACAGACAGCTCACCGGTTTTCTTTGATCCGAATATGCCTCGCGAGACACGTTCTGTTTCCTTTGACGATGATGTCGTACCGAACGAGCTTGCAAAGAACTCGGCCGTCTCCGGGTCATTGTTACGCATAACGATTTTGATATTCGTGTTTGTTGTGACGATGTTTCGAAACGCCGGACTTACTTTGTCGAGATCACCAAGAGCTTGATGCGAAAAGACCATGCCGATATTCGCCGAGCGGGATTTGTTCAGCAACGCTTCAAATCCTTCGTAGATATAATCCTGGAAGTCGTCGAGGAAAACGGAAGTAAACTGAACCGAACTTGCGCCCTCGTTGTGTCGTTTCGCGACCGCGTTCTGAAGGCATTGCAGGACTAACTTCCCCGCTGATGCGCCCAAGAACTGGTAGTACATCGTGGGTAGCTGAAAATAGCAGATGAGGCCGTGCTTGAGTGCCTGACCGAGGTCTAAATGCGGTTCGCGTGAATTGAAGAGCGGAGAAATTTCATCGGCGCAGAAGTGACTGATCTTTGCCACAAGGCCGCTGACTTTTTCATCTTTCTCGCGCGGGGTGAGGGCATTGAACGCATTTAGAGTTTCCTTTAGTGATTCATTTCGGCTGGCTTCGATCCATGTCGCCAGAGCTTCCTTGTTCGTCAGCAGCACGAGTAGATGGGCGAATGTCGGCACAATGTTCTGTTCTTTGATGATCGCAATCAATTCTCGGAATATGCGAAACTGAACGCTCTCATAGTACTCATTTTCGAATTGAAAGCTTGAGAACACTCGTTCGGTGACTTCTTGAACGCTTCCGACAGCCAATGGATTGAACGTGCAAGAGAGTTTGGGATTGGAAAGCGAAAATAGGCGGAAGTCGTTCGCACGTCCGGCAGCAACGGTATAGGCGTAGATTTTGTCTAGAAACGACCGATCCGCTTTTCCGTCGACGATGATGATTCCGCCACGATTTTGAATGTCTTGAATGGCCCAGGGAAGTATCACGGATTCCGATTTTCCGCTGCTGGTCGTGCCGATCACTTGGGTGTGCCGGGTGCGCATTGCGGTCGATAGATAGAGTTCATCATTGTTCTGTGATTGACCAAGATAGATCTGTTTTTCGGTGAATTTGACTTCGTGTACGATCTTTTCCAGGTGCAGATTCCATCTACGAAGGGCGAAGTACACCGCAGTGAGAATGCCCAAGACGATTACGACGCACACGGCTTTCAGAGCGTATGGTTTTGTCATAAACTCTGCGCCGATGTTCAGTCCGCGAAAAAAGATCCGATAAAGAATCAGACAGCCGGGTACGACAATGAATCCGAAGATCAAGTAAAAGTCGCTCTGCTCGATTGGCCGATCGCTCACAGGGCCATGCCCTTCTCGAGAAATATCATGAACGAAGTTCCGGGTTCGACCGAAACGTACGGATTCACGTTCTTCATATCGGTTTCATATGTTTTCGCCTGCTCGGAAGCAGACTCCGAAATTCCGCTGAGCGCGGCATTTTTCAGATTGCCGGGTTCGAAAGGCATCAGGGTTCCTTTCTCCCGGTCTTTGAAGCCGTCCGCGAAACCTCCGATAAACTTACTAATGAATCTTCCGCCTTCTTTCTTCAGCATTTGCGAGTGGTACTCACCAGTGATTCCACTGGATCCGTCTGGCATCGTTGCAACCCCGTTGAATGCCTGCTCACCACCATTCTCAAAAACTAGCGTATGGAAGTTGACTTGAACCCGTTCAGAACCTGGCTCGCCTTGTGCGTTTCCTAGTACCTTCGTTCCGACCGCTAGAGAAAACCCGCTTGGAGATGACGCTTCCGTATTCACGACCGCAATTACGGGATTGCGCGAATCGGATGTCACGATTCGATTGAGCAGTCTGACTGCAATCGTAGTTCCCGACGCTAGTCCAAAACCGAGACCTCCGCCTTGCTGTTTTACGACTTGGCTTGCGGATAGCTCGCGATTTGAATGTGAGCTGAGGCTTCCGTTCGCTGAATAGCCCGACATACTAGAGACGTAAAACTCACCGGAACCTGCAGCTCACGGGTTCGGTAGAGCACGTGTCGAAGTTAAAAAAGTTCCCTCGTCGATTGAGGTTGGGGCAGTCACGGTTTTTTTATCGGGTTGTGGAATCAGCAGAATCAATAGCAGTGCGGCACCGCCAATTGCGAATAGAAGCCATTTGAATTTGGCCAGATCAAATCTCCGGATCTTTCCGAGCGGAGCATCCTGGGTCATAAAATATCGGTCGATTTTTCCGAGATTCATCTCCACCTCAAATGTTCGGAGTTAGTAGCTGAATTCCTTGCTTGTTCTTACCCTCTGAAACTTTCAGCCCGATTTTCTGGCCTCGTCCGATGGCGCTTCGGCGAATCAAAATCATGCCGTTTAGACGCTCGCCGCGTTTCAAAAATATTCGGTCAAGATAGATGCTCTCGATTGAGAGCGAGCGGCCACCCTGAACTATTTCGAAGTCGCCCGGTTCGAAAATCCGTTGTCGGTCGACTGACGTCACATCAAACGAATAGATTAAAACTGAATTGGATTGCGTCGACGCGACGGATTTCAAGCGTAGGGTCAGTCCGTTCTTGGATAACTGCGAATTGCTTAGCCTAGTTTGCAATGCTGTTGATCCCGTGGGTCGGTCTTCGCTCTTTCGCTTAATTCTAAGAACGTAGTCGGGTTCGAGGCCGCGAACGGCCGAAACTCGAAAGTTGAACTTACCGGCTTGGGTTACGACAAACAAATTTGTCGCAACTCCGCTCCTCAAAGGCTTAATCGCAATGGCGTCGCCGACGTATTCGACTTTGAAAGAGTCTTGGTCTCCGACGATCACTTGCGAGGGGCGAGCTTCGAACTGCAATAGGGTCGAGAATCCTATACCGACTTTGACGGCAGCCACTTCATTTTCTGAGATCAACAATGTTCGGATTCCGGCTGCGAAGCTTGGAGCGCCTACCGAAAATAAGAACGCGATGAGTAGGCGGATTAAGTTCGATTTATTTCACCTCCTTGCTGGTATCAACCAGCTGTTCCGACGTGATGTACACGCCCTCGGGATTCTGTTCAGTTCTTTCGCCGAGCCGTAGACTTAAGTTGAATGACAACGCATTCACTGCGCGAAACCCGTCGATTGTTAGGATTCGATCTCCAGAAACAGAAGCGGTTGTCTTTGCGAGATCGACCTCGATCTTTGAAACATAAAATTTCTGAGTGATTTTCTTCTCCTGGGCGATTCGAACTTGGGTCTCGTTCGCCGAAAGAAACGCCTTTCGATAGGATTCGTCGACGAACCGAGCGGCTTTGCCGATAGATCCTTTCACGTCATTTGCAGTCCAGCTGTGACGACTTTGTAGATAAGCGGAAACGACTCTCGTAGCTTCGGCGGTTAGGTACTCTTTCGAGGGCGGGTTGCTGCGAAGAATCCCAGATTCGATCGACGATACGGCAAAGAGAGTGGGGGATTTGGTTGCTAAGTACACCAGCGAGATTGCGCAGATAGAGTTCGCGAATCCAAAGACCAACAGCAGTAGCTTGAGTATCTGATTTTGTGCGACTTCGTTGCCCCAGACTTCGAACCACGCTTGTTTTGTTTTTCTGATCAATTACGACTCCCTTTTTGGATTTGAATTCAGCGCCTTGATTCCGCGTTCAATGTCTTTTCTCTGTGCTCGGTTCTGAAGTGCATTTTGGTAGTGATTTATGATGCCTCGACTAGTGTTAAGAGCGCTGCGACCAGCGGTCATCGCGGAAACAGCTTTCGCGGGTGCCGCGAACATCGCGCCCGCCGTCACCGGTCCAAGACTGCTGGCGAATGAAGAGAAACCACTGCCGACTAGAGATCTGACAACCAATGGAGTTCCAAGCATCGCTATTGCGATGACAAAGTTGAGGATGATGACCGTGAGGTATCCACCCGATGATGCGTAGGCGTTTCCGAATGGCAAAGCGGCGAGCATCGCCGACAAAACGGCCCAGACGACCTTCCAGCTCGCGACTTCAATGAGGCTCTTAAACAAATTCAAAGTGATTTTCGGAGAGAACAAATGAAAGAGCAAAACGATCGGCGCAATGAGCGACAAGAAGACCCAGCTAAAATGGTAGACCGCGACCATAATGAACCGCGAGAAATAGAGAATGACGTAAGATAGAAAAGTGAGCGTGGCGACAAAGAGGTCATTAAACCCGATCAGCAGAGACATCGACGAGACGGTGTATGACCGCGTCTTTTCTCCGGCCATCTGCATAAACATATCAAGGCCCTGCATATCCGATATTTTGTCGGCGAGGCCACTCGTCACGAAGAGAATGGTATCGGTAATTTCCTGAAATCCTGCGAGCAGCAACGTCGATATGAAAGCGCGTTTTACGGCTTCAAGAAAATCGGGTCCGCCCGTCGGGGTCTTGAGCCAAGTAACGGCGAGGGAAAGGCAAAAGAATATTGGAAGCATGAGGTAGTAGGTGCTCCGCATTTCTGCATGAAGCTTTTGGGCCAGTGTGCCCAGCAGTTCGAAATTTTCCATGTGATTCTCCGGATTGGCGAATCAGAGGGAATTCATAGACGTTGCTGTTACTTGTTTAGGCTCGGTAGTTCATAGTTTGGTTTGAGCTGGCCGAAGGCGTCTGAAATCCCTTCGTACTGTGACTTGAACTGCTCTGCGTCGATTTTTCCGCGTCGGTTCTGAAGTGCGAGATTTTCGCTTTGAAGTTTCAGCATGGCGGCGTTGGTTCGAAGAATTTGGTTCAAAACGTGAATCATCATTCCGAGTGATTGAACGGTTACCTTCGCGGCACCCACTGGATTCACAACTTGAGCGTAGTCCTTAATGCGTTCAGCTTCTGGGTCCAAGCGATCCGCATACTTGAAAGCCTCGTTGTGAAGATCAATTGCTTCGGCCACACTTCGATCGGTTAGCAGTTGGAGATTCTTCTCGGACGTATTCGGAACTCGACCATAAAGCTGTTCGACCTTCGACAGAACTTGATCCAGATCGCCGAGGTCTGACAGCGCGCCGGGTTTCAGAGTTTGGTTAGCAGTTCGAATCAATTGAAGGGCGTCGCGAAGTCCTCGGTTCACTTCCCGAAGCAAGCCGAGGGTATCTTGACCCGTTCCGAGAATACTCTGAAGTTGAGCGAGCTGTTGAATCGAATTGGCTAAGATTTGTGCCAGCAGTGGTAGGTCTCCGCCCCAAAAGTCTGCGCGCGCGGGCTTTGCGATTAGGAGCGTGGCAATGACGATCGCGGTAACGAATGCTCGGAATGTTTGAATCATCCGACCTCCTGCATCGTTAGACTGTTGGCATATCCATATGGAAAACGTGAGGCAAACTCGTCGACAACGCTTCTGATGGATCGGCCGGGATTCTCGATTCGGACCTCATCGATTTTCGCATTGTCAGTTTGATCGCTCGTCGCAACCCAATATTCAATGGGACTTGGCACAGCGCGAATGACCGTTCGATTGTTGTTATATATGAGAAACGCCTCCGAGTATGACCCCTTCTGCTGGCGCAGCGAACTTATGAGATTCAACTCTTGTTCATTTAACTTCAAAATTTTCCTCAAAGGCTCAAGATCTCCTCGTTGCATCAATATAAATTTGGTCGCTGTGTTTGCTAGGATTGCGCCGCCGATTGGACTTGCGACAATTTCGTCCAAACCTTGCGTTATGAATGTGATTCCCGCACCGGCTTTTCTGAGTGTTCGAACGCAGTATTCCATAAATCCGCTCGAGGCCGGACTCTTCAGAAGTTCCCAGCATTCATCCATCAAAATCTGTTTACGACGGCCGAGAGAATCTTTAGTTTCGATCTGCGCGAGGATGAAATCAGTGATGATCAAAATCATGACTGACTGAAGATCGGGATATGCTGATAGCCCCTTCAGGTCGAAAACGACGAAGTCGGCATTGAGGGCCAGCCCATCCTTTCGATCTAGCAATCTTCCGTACGGGCGTTCGCCAGTCCAAGAGAAGAGAATTTTGGCGAATGCCCGAAGCGAGTCTTCCTGACTATTCCTTAAAATTTCTGCGAGGTCGGAAAGTGTCGGTGTGCCGGACTGTCGATCGTAGACTTGAATGAGGCATTCTTCGAGCAAGCTTCTTTCAAGCTTCGGCAGTTTTCCGACATCCGGTTCGGAGAGAATATTTTCGAGCATCGCCAGCAAAAATTTAATCTTTTGCGGAGATGGTTTCGTCTCGCCAAGCGGAAGAAGCATCGGATTGATAGCGAGTGACGGCTGATCTGCATTCGGCGGTCGGATTTCAACGTACTGGCCACCGAGGAACTCACAAAGTTTTTTATAAGATCCACCGATGTCGACAACATAGACCTTTGGTTTACGCGTCATGTACTGAAGCAAAACGAGATTGTTAAGAAAGCTTTTCCCCGCACCGCTCGAACCAGTGACCAGGGTATTGTAATTGGGAAGCGTGCTATCGAATGGATCGTAGGCGACGAGTCCTCCAGAGCGATTCCGAAAGAGGCAGATGGGTTCGATTCCGTCTCCAGAGAATTCCTGATAAATCGGCAACAGATCAGAGAGGTTGTCGGTCTTTACTCTTTTTGGACGAAGCATTTTGGTCGCTCCACACGGCAACATCGTCTTCCAAGCCGGCACGCCTGCAACTGACTCGACGATCGCTTCGGAGCCATTCAGTTCTCGAAACTTTGAAAGAACCGCGCGTGACTTCAGGTCAAGTTCATCTCGGTTTTCTGCTCGAAGCAGAATTGAAATTTGCGCATACAGAATTTTCTGGCCGGTGTTGAGGAGTTCACGCAGTAGGTCCTCGGAAGAATTGAGTTGCGCTTCGCTTTCGAGATCGGTCGCTCGTCCGCCATGAGACATCGACATCGAGTGGGCCATTCGCCGTTTCGATTGTAGCAATCCAAGTTCCTTCGATTGCGCGGGAACTTTGACGTGGCATTGAAGAACACAATGAAAGGGTAGATTGAGAAGCTTCGAGATCAGTGCAGAGTGGGTAAACTCAGGCAACGTCTTGAGCGTTAAGGTTCGGTGGAAGACCCCGTCGAGAGTAAATGAGTCTTGATCGACGATGATATCCGCGCAGACAAGTTGCTCTCGCGGGCTCGGGAGCGAAAGTTCTGGCGCTACCGCGAGTTCTTCGCGCAAAAACTCTTGTTTGCGGTGCTCGTCTGAAGCCAACGGCACAGAAAGCGTTCTTGCCCGTCGCGGGTTCAGAAACCGATAGATCAATTCTCGGGTTTCAATTTGCGACATGGCGACGGCGTCGACACCTGTGATTGCTAGGCTTTGAGTGATTGCGAGACGTGTTTGTTCAAGCGAATGCATCCGGTTGTCGAAAACAGCTTTCGTGATGCTCTGAAACTCACTCGCGGGTTGAACTAGCTTTTTCCAGAAACTAACATTTCCATTTGTTTCAGTTGCGGCAGGGCGCAAGTAGATGAAAAGATAAAGATCGGTTTTGACCAATTCAAGATCTCGAAGTGATCTTTTCAGCGCCGACCCGCGAGATTGTGCGACCCAGCCGACGTCAGTTCCGTCAGTCGCATGTCCGAGATGGCGGTCGATCATGTCCTTGTAGTCGGCATTCACGTCGACCACGAACGAAAGCTCGGTTTCGTCAGGTAGGCCATTGAGAAATCCTCGAACATCCTGATTGATCTGGTTGATCAAATCATCGTCGAGCGTCTCAATCGCGCGGCCCTTCAATCGCAAAGCGGTGGCAAGCGAACCGTCCGACAGAAGGACTTTGTTGTCGTAGAAATCCCAGTATGGAAGTTCATGAGCCAACGAGTGTTCGACGCGGAATTCTGAAAGAGCGGACGGCATTTTATTGGTCGAAGTTTTCAATTTAATCTCCGTTGTTTAGAAGTAGCGGCTGATAAATGGTGTCGGGCGCGCCTGCGACTAAGACCGTGGGACGCAACTTGAATTGAATGAAGTGTTGCAAGTACCCCTCTGGTTTTCCACGTTTCACAAAATAGAGAGTGCCAGCAAGAGCGACTGTTCCGATCCACACGACCGGAAACTTCAGGCGAGTCCCGCCGAAGAAGAGATTACTTAGAGAAAGGTAGAGAAAGATCAGTAAGAGGTCTGCCAGCTCGAATCCAAAAAGCTTCAGCCGGTTATCAAGATTTCGCGGCACTTTAGTAACCAATAGCGACATCGCGCCTCCATTAAGAAAGAGGGGGCTCGTCGCCCCCTCAATTCGGCTTAGCGAACGGAACTTGAAATGAAATCGACAATGGCCTGCGCACCGAATCCGAGTATGCAGCCTATGACCGCGTAGATGATATGTTGGCGTGCATTGGGGTTTCCGCTCATGAAGCTGAAACCCGCGAATAAAAGTCCGATCGTCGCTAGCGTTGGAAGCACGACGTTCGATAGTTTTGTTTGGATACCAATCAGGGAAGATTCAAAGCTCGCGAAGCTGGGCTCAGTAACCAGCAGGACCGTCAATACAACGAGCCCGATGGTTGTTAGAGTCTTACGCTCACAAATCATCAAATTCCTTTTTCTAGGCGGCGTCCGATCCTTCGAGGTTGGCCTCTGGTCCGGACATCACAGTTTTTTTTGTTGGAAGGGTGTTCAGATACAGATCGTCAGTGGCGAACAAGTCCCAGGACAGTTTCAGCAAGTCGCGATTTTCACCGTCGAGCAGTTTTGCCATTCCGACGTTGTTCCAAAAATATTTTCTCCCTTCACGAAACGAATCCTCTCGAGTCAGAATCACAAAATCGTATCGATCGAGATGAGTTCGTTCTGGAAGCATGAAGAACTGATCTTTGAGCAGCGTCTTAAGGTAAATCGTATAGGTACTGGTCCCTTCGTTGATCAGCGCGTGACCGACCGACTTCAGCTTTTGAACTTTACCGCTGGCATCGGTTATGCCTTTGAAAATATCGAAGCGAAAAATCGTTCGCTCGGAATTTTCCGTAATTTGCTTCAGTGCTTTTGCGACAAGTGTGTCTGCCTTATCCATGAAATGACCTCCGTTGATTTGGGTTTGTTTCGTTATTCTGGTTAAGCGGCGAGTGGGAGAAACTCTTGAAGAAGTTCCGCCTCTTCACGTGCATGGCTCAGCTGAATGATTCGAACTCGAGTGTGATGAATTGCCGATTCGATCATTGCGTCTGTTGAATCCCAAGAGTGACCGACATAACGGGCGATCTCTTGGATCGTCATGTTATCCCAGAACCTCAGATAAATAATCAGACGCTGCTTCGGACTCAGTAGAGACAAGGCATCTTTCAAGAGACCGAAGTTCTGTTCAGACATTTCAATCGGCTTCGAGAATTTTGGACGTTTCACAACAGCTCCCGTTTATTTGGGTAAGTTCGATTCTTTGAAGCAGACGCTCGGCGCAGTTCGAGATGTTCCCAGTCCTCGAATCGACTTTGATCTTCTTTGAATAGCCTGAGGTAAATTCGTCGGAGATAAGCGAGCAGTGTTTTTTTGATTTTCATTTCAGACTCCCTCTGTTTGCGCGGGCTCACCGCGCGTGCCAAGGGACTCTTCACGATGCGGACCAACGCGGGCTCAGTGGCCAAGTGTCGAGACTTACGAGAAATTTTCGACTTTGCTGTAAACAGAGCGAGTTTGAATGCGGGTTTTGTGTGCGCCGCTGCGAACGAAAGAATGGTTGCGGCGGCACAAATCAATAACTTGGACCTGTTCGGAGGAGCGAACGTCACTGTCTTGACTTGGAAATCATCAATTAAATTGGCTGTTTACGGCTTTCCGTCCGTACCGGTTTCAAATCATTCTAATATACGTTAGAATGTTAGATATGAAGCGACAAACAAAAGACGCCCTCTATGAACAGTTTTCCCGCGCAACAAAGGCCCTCTCGAGTCCAAAGCGAATTGAAATACTTGAGCTGCTGGGGCAAAGCGAAAAGACCGTCGAAACAATCGCAGATCAGGCGCACCTCGGTCTCAAGAACGCGAGTGCGCAGCTCAAAGAGCTAAGGTCGGCACTTCTTGTCGATTCGCGCCGTGACGGAAAGTATGTTTATTATCGCATCGCGAATGCGGCGGTCGCGAGTTTTCTTCTTGGAATTCGGACTTTTGGTGAAACTCATTTTGCCGAGATCCAAAAAATTGCCGCCGACGCATTCGACGAGTCTGAATCGATGGAACCCATAAATCGCAAACATCTTTTGGCTCGGGCGAGAAAGGGCGACGTCATTCTCTTGGATGTAAGACCGAGAGACGAATACGACCACGCACATTTGCCGTTTGCGGTTTCTGTTCCGGTCTCTGATCTCCGAAATGAACTTAAAAACCTTCCGAAGAACAAAGAGATCGTTGCTTACTGTAGAGGTCCGTACTGTTTCTTCGCAAAAGAGGCCGTCGAGTTACTCAAGAAGAATGGCTTTAAAGCTTCGCGACTCAAGGACAGCGTTCACGAGTGGGCGTCAAACGGACTTCCTGTTGAAACCCAAGCGAGCGTGTAGCGTGGGTGAGTCGTCGCGATTCGATTTCCCTAAGCTTGGCCTCCGCGAAAACTGGCGGCAATTTTCTCTGCTTGTCGTCGTAAATGCGTTTGTCGGAGCGATGATTGGACTCGAGCGAACGATACTTCCTCAAATCGCCGAAAAAGAATTCGGTCTTGCCGTCAAAAGCTCAATTCTTTCGTTCATCGTTGTTTTCGGTTTTACGAAAGCGTTCACGAACTACTTTGCAGGTCGGTGGTCTGACCGATTCGGCCGAAAAAAAGTTCTTGTACTGGGTTGGCTATTCGCGATTCCCGTTCCGTTTTTGTTGATGTGGGCGCCAAGCTGGAGCTGGGTTTTAGTTGCGAATTTGTTCCTTGGGGTCAGTCAGGGTCTTACTTGGTCGACGACGGTTATCATGAAGATTGACTTAGTCGGTTCGAAACAGCGTGGTCTCGCGATGGGTCTCAATGAATTTGCTGGCTACTTCGCGGTCGCTGTTTCGGCTCTCGCGACGGGTTACGTCGCCAGTTTCTATGGGCTTCGTCCCGAGCCGTTTTATCTCGGTGTTGTCTTTGTAGCGATCGGTCTTCTAATCAGCATCGCTCTGGTTCGTGAGACTAGGCACTTTGTCGATCACGAAGCCAGGTTGGGCTTGGCGGAAAACGGCGGCGGGACAAAGCTCATGCAGAAAGAAATCTTCGCGCAAACGACCTGGACCAATAAAAATCTATCTGCAGTCACACAGGCGGGTTTCGTCAACAATCTGAATGACGGAATGGCCTGGGGACTTTTTCCGATGCTGTTTGTTTCAACAGGACTTGGGCTCGATCAAGTAGGATGGCTTGCCGCTATTTACCCAGCGACGTGGGGTCTATCCCAGCTCTGGACCGGGCATCTTTCTGATTTGCACGGTCGCAAAGGGCTCATCTACTGGGGTATGTGGGTTCAGGCCGTCGGGATCGCAGTTACGATGTTCTCGAGTGAGTTTCTCGGCTTCGCAATCGGCGGAGTCTTACTCGGTGTTGGAACCGCAATGGTTTACCCAACTCTTCTTGCAGTCATTGGCGATGTCGCGGCTCCTAGTTGGAGAGCTTCGTCCGTCGGTATCTATAGATTTTGGCGAGATTCCGGCTATGCGGTCGGTGCGATTATTTCAGGTGTATTGGCCGACTTTTTCGGAATGAACATCGCCATTGGATTCGCCGCCGTTGCTACCTTTCTATCGGGTGTCATCGTCGCGTTTCGAATGACTGAAACGCTAAAGAAAAACTAGGGCGTGGCATGAAGTAATCGTAGCCGCAGCCGATGCTGAAAAGTCTTTCGAAGCTTCTCAAGACTTTTTTTGATTTGGCTGGGTAGGGCTCCTCTAACTTTACTCTCGAAATGACGCAGGCGGTGTAGATGCGACTCTTCGATATACTTTTTTAGGAAACTTGATCCGGATCAAGGAATTTGGCGGTGGAGCGATTGGAATGTGGGGTGGCAAAAGGCAGCAGAAGGGTGATTCGTGAAATCCAGCAGCGTCCAATTGGTTTTCCAAGAAGTTCCGAATGAGATCTCACTCGCGTTTCAAATCGTGGGGTGTCCGCTTCGCTGCCTAGGGTGTCACTCGAGTGACTTGTGGAGTTCACCTTTCGGTATGCAGCTGAATGTCGAGTCACTAGCGGCGGAGATTAGAAAATATAGTAACTATGTTTCTTGTGTTCTTTACCTTGGCGGCGAGTGGGAAGCGGACGAGCTAATTCAGCAGCTGGAGCAGATTAAATCTTGCGGCTTGAAAACGGCGCTCTATACCGGGTTGGACCTTGCGCAAGTGAGCCCGGAAATTCTTAAGAGGCTCGACTACATCAAGTACGGACCTTACGACGCAGTACTTGGGCCCTTGAGCTCACCAAAGACGAATCAAAGAATAGTTAATTTAAAAACCAATGAGAATCTAAACCGATATTTCATTCAAGGAGGAAGCCATGATTCGATTGGATACTAAACAGGTAAATGAAAAACTGGAATTCATTGATCTCTATCGCCAGGCGGGAAACGCGGCCGATGGATCGAAGATGGACGCAAATGCGAATGTCACGTCAAAGAACATCGCAACACTTGAAGCCGAAATAAACAAAGACATCAATATTCAAATCAACCGGGCGATGGTGTCTCGAAAAATTGCAGAACTTTTTTCGCCTGAACTTGCGAAAGAATACGTTCGCCAAATAGAAAATCACGAAATTTACGTGCACGATGAAACCTCGTTGAAGCCGTACTGTGTCTCGGTGAGCATGTATCCGCTGCTCATAGATGGTTTAACGAAGCTTGGCGGAGAATCGAAGGCACCCAAACATCTTGGGTCATTTTGCGGAACGTTCATTAACTTCGTCTTTGCGATCAGCTCCCAGTTTGCGGGGGCCGTCGCCACAGTGGAATTTCTGACCTACTTCGATCATTTCGCAAGAAAGCAATTTGGACCGGACTACTTAAAAAAGCACTCAGAAGAAGTGTCGACCTTTCTTCAGCAGGTCGTCTATTCCGTCAATCAACCGGCTGCGGCGCGCGGTTATCAGTCAGTTTTCTGGAACATCTCGATTTATGATCGGTATTATTTCGAGGCCTTGTTCGAAAACTTTGTTTTCCCGGACGGCGATTTGCCTAACTGGCAATCTGTAGATGATTTGCAAAAGTTCTTCTTAACATGGTTCAACGACGAGCGAAAAAAGTCGATCCTCACATTCCCGGTCGTAACTGTTGCTATGCTAACTGATAGTCAGGGGCCGCGCGATCAGGACTACCTTCGAACGTGTTCGAGCGAACTTGCAAAGGGGAATTCGTTTTTCATGTATCTGTCGGAAAGCGCCGACAGTTTGGCAAGTTGCTGTCGACTTCGCAGCGAGGTGTCTTCGAAAGAGTTTTCCTACACACTTGGCGCCGGCGGCGTCGCGACCGGAAGTATCAACGTGATCACCATCAACTTCAATCGGCTGATACAAGATCGGCGCGATTTGACGATGGAAATTTCGAAAATTCAAAACTATCAGATCGCCTACAGAAAGCTGATGGAAGAATTCAAAAGTGCGGGTTTGCTAACAGTTTACGATGCCGGCTTTATTTCGCTTGATAAGCAGTATCTGACCATCGGCATCAATGGAATGGTCGAGGCCGCGGAATTCATGGGATTTGAAATATCTAATAACGAAGCGTATCTAGATTTCGTTTCTGGTCAGCTAAAAACGATCTACGATTTGAATCGCAGTCGCAGTAAAGAAACTGGTTACAAGTTCAACACGGAATTCGTCCCTGCTGAAAACCTGGGAGTGAAAAATGCTTCGTGGGATCGCAAAGACGGCTATGAGGTCCCGAGGGACTGCTATAATTCCTATTTCTACCGAGTCGAAGATTTCGAAATCAATCCCTTGGAAAAGTTTGAGCTACACGGGGAAAAGATGATCCAGTTTCTGGATGGCGGATCAGCGCTTCACCTTAATTTAAATGAATCATTGACGGAAAAGCAGTACGAGAAAATCATTCAGCTCGCGTCAGCCACGGGCTGTAATTACTTTTGCACCAACGTGAAGACGACGATCTGTAATGACTGCGAACACATCGACAAGCGCACAACACAGTCGTGCAGCCGGTGTGGTTCGAAAAACATCGACTATGCGACGCGCGTGATTGGCTATCTGAAGCGCGTGACGGCCTTTGGTTCGGGTAGAAGAAAAGAACATGATCGTCGCGCCTATCAAGTTGTTCCGAACCACGCGCCACTTAGCGCTAGGTCGAGATCGGTAGCCGGTGATGCACATGAGCGGACTTAAAAGCATCAGCTCGGCAGAGCTTAGAAATTTCGCGATTGATGTGATTGAGCCATTTGCGGAGTTTTTGATGGCTGAGCGGGATGAGTACCAGTTTAAAGTTACTTTACTTGATGTGGTCCGCTTTGCGGGCCACGCCTGCCCGGCAATGATTGGCGCATTTTTGCTTTCCCAACGTGCCATCAAAGAACTTTTTCCGGAAACCAATATCTGCATTCGCGGTCTGGTTTCGATTGAAGTTCCCGGCGCCATCAATCAGGGAGCTACGGGGCCAATCTCCAATGTCTTTTCTATGATTTTCGGCGCGTGGGATCAGAGTGGGTTTGGCGGTCTCCAAGGGCGTTTTATTCGTCGTGGACTTTTAAGCTACGGGGTTCAAGGTATTCCGACGGGTTCATTCAGATTTCGCAACTTGGTCACGGGTAAAGCTGTGGATGTTAAGTATGACCCTACAGGCGCACAAACGCCTGAAAATGCTGCGGCCGTCCCATTTCAAAAGGTGTGGCGACATAAGATCGCTTCCATTTTAGAAAGCCCGAATGACTACATCACAAGTCATAATGTGGATGATCGTTCGAATTAGGAGGCCCTGATGCCGTTAAAAGTCCTCTCCCCAAGCCATCCGCTTTGGCTAGCGGGCTTTCGACCGTTTTTTGTGCTCGCCATTTTTTTCGGTTTTCTGATGCCAGCGCTTTGGGGCTTTGTCTTCTCGGGGCGATTGAATTTGCCAGTTGGCATGAACCCACTTCAGTGGCACGCGCACGAAATGTTCTTTGGTTTCGGCGGCGCAGTTCTCATTGGTTTTTTGTTAACTGCCAGTAAAAACTGGGTCAAAGTGCGCGGCATTCATGGACGGGGCCTGATGATCCTCGTTGGTCTTTTCGTTTTCGAACGGTTTTTCATTTATTACGCCTTCGGCGTAGAATCAGTGCTCAAGCACGTGGGTCTTAGTATTTTCTTCGCGGCAAGCGCCATCTACATCGTGGCAACGTTGTATAAGCATCGCCAGAACGACAGCTTCAGCGACAATTATTTTTTTGTGATCCTTCTGGGCTTCATACTCATCGCCAAGAATCTCTTAATCTCCGATGAGTACTACCAGTACGGGACTGCGATGACGGTTGGCCTTTTCAGGCTGGCGTTTGCGGTTATGTTTGAACGCACCATGCCCCAGTTTATGAAAAACTCCGAAGGTCACGAGCTATATCGCAATAAGGGTTTAGACCTCTCGATCAAGCTCTCCGTGCTGGTGGCGGCCTTCCAGGGTTTTTTCCCGCCGGTGATTGCCGCGAGTATTCTGATACTTGCCGGTTCGCTGCTATTTGTTCGGTGGATACTGTGGCGACCTGACCTTGGTTTTAAAAAGTTCGCCAATGCGACGATGTATGCGGGCTATCTTGGGCTTGTGATCCATTTCTTTATTTCTGCAACACAGCTTTTAGATATCTGGAGCTTTGGGACAATTGCACTGCACACCTTCACGCTTTTGTGTTTAGGCCTAGTCGTGCCCAGCATGCTGATTCGAATCTCCCAGGGACACACAGGCAGGAAACCTCAGTTTCTGACGTCAGCAAAAGTCGCCCTTTCAATTATTTTTATTTCTGCCTTAGTTCGCTTGCTGCTGCCTTTGGCTTTACCTGCTTACTATTCGACGTGGATCATGACCGCAGGGCTTTTATGGTCCGTGGCGTTTTTGATACTCGGAATTTGGCTTATTCCCTACTTGTTTCAGGCCCGAATCGACGGAAAAGAGCACTGATCGTATGTCGGAAAAACAGACTCCAAAGATTAAGAAAACTTCTGCCGGCTGCGCCAACGAGGAAATTGGTTTAAAGAGTTTCTTTCTTGGACCTCAGGCTGAGAACAGCGAATGGGTCGAATACCAAGTTCATCACATATTTAACTCTTGGTTTGATTGGCGAAGAAAGTTCCGCCCGTTGGACGGCGCTGCGATCTCGACGGCCGATCAAGAAATCCCGGATTTCAAAAGACAACAAGCCTACACGGAAGAGCTTTTGACGGAGTTGGCAGAGCGTTTTGAACGTGAGATCCCAAAATTTTCTCCGCGGTACATAGGCCACATGTTTTCCGAAATAAGTCTTCCCGCACTGTTCGGCCACATTCTGACGTTGCTTCATAATCCAAATAATATTTCCGCCGAGTCTGCACCTGTCGGCGTTGAAATCGAAAACGAAGCGCTGCAAGAGCTTGCGAAGATGATGGGGTATAAAAGTGCCCTCGGGCATTTCACCAGTGGCGGCACAGTGGCGAATTATGAAATGCTCTTTCGTGCGCGAGCGAAAGTCGAACAGCGCGGGCATTCGATGGATTCCGCAGTCTTATTGGTGCCAGCGCATAAACACTATTCGTGGGTGAAGGGTGCATATGTTTTTGGTATCAAGAACTACTGGGCAATTCCGCTAGATGATGATGGACATTTAGACACGGCTGCGCTGTCAGGCCTCATCGATAAGGCGAACGCGGAAAATCGGCCGATCATTGGTGTGATCAGTGTACTTGGTACGACTGAAATGGGACTTCTTGATCCGATTCACAAAGTCCAAGCGGTGCTCGACGAAAAGCAGACACTTGGCCAAGCCATTTGGCACCACATTGATGCGGCTTACGGTGCATTTTTTAGAACAGTGATTGGCGACGATGAGGAAATTCAAAGCGTGCTTAGTCAAAGTGCAGTGGAGGCGCTAAAGGCGGTGCCGCTGGCGGACTCAATCACGCTTGATCCGCATAAGCTTGGGTATGTGCCCTATGCCTCTGGTGTATTTTTGTGTCGCGCGCGCGAAGACTATACGCAAGTTGCTTTTGGAGCACCGTACGTTAATTTTTCGGAACAGACGGACAAAGGTTTGTTCACACTTGAAGGTTCGCGATCGGCCACGGGGGCCGCCGCAACGTGGATGACGGCACGTGCGGTCGGCTTTGATCAAAAAGGTTACGGCCGTATCATTTCGCGCACCATTCGCATTCGTCGAGAACTAGAAACTGCGCTGTCGGCCTTAGAGGGCGTGCGCGTTGCGCCCAGAGCTGAAACGAATCTTCTTTGCTTTGCACTTGCCTACAAAGGCGACAGCATCGAGGTGGCAAATAAACGGGCGAATCGCTTTTACCAGAAGATGAATCAGTCAGATTCGCCGTTCTATGTTTCAAAAACAAAACTCAGCCTCAAGGACGACGCGCCGTACGCGAAGTACGTTAGAAAATGGATGGCCTCATTGGGGCTTGATATTTCACCAGAGGAGACATCAAAGGAACTTGTTTTGATCCGCTTGACGTTGATGAACCCGTTTATCGACAGCCAAGAACTAAAAACCCGACTAATGTCAGAATTCGTCAGCCTCGTCGAAAAGGAAAAGTAAGGAAAAATAAAGCTACTTTCTGCGAAACTTGATCTCGATCAAGGAATTGGGACTCGAAAACGGGCACTTTGATCAAAGATTGAGGTGCACAGGTGGCGGACTTTTCGCTGACTCTAAAGTCGGATTGGACCGAAGCTAAGAGAATTGAGCGCACTTTACGTGCGGTCGAAAACCTTACGCCTTTGGATTCCCTTTCGCTTGAAGATGCAGGAGAAGACCGGTCTGAAGCCGAGTTAAGGTTAGCGATTGCCTTAAAATGGATTCAAGAAACCTTTGGCGCCCGAGCCAAAATCTCGGTTTTAGGTAAGACCAAAGCGAAGGTCCGCATTGCCAGTGCGGGCTGTTGCGGTGTCTGCGGGGGAGGGGGGGACGAATGACTTTCGCGGGAATATCTCGGCAAACGACGATCGTTGGACTTCTTCTTAGTGGTCAAGCTTTTGCTTGGGTGTTGTGTTTCTTAGAGAAGGTTCTCGTCAATCATTTGGATCTGTCGATGGTTAAGCTTAATTGCACCGGCAGATTCAATTTCACTCAGGACGCGCGAAAAAGTTTCAGGACGCAGTCCAAGCATCAGTGCGACTTCGTGTTTCTTATGGGGCAACCGAATGAGTTCGCTTTCTTGTTCAATCACGAGGCGTTTAAGAAATGCAGCGACTCGTTCGCGTGCCGAGGAAAGGCTGATCGAATCAATGACCACATTCAAATGGTCCATCCATTTACAAATCGAACGCAATACCGACGGATAAAGCTTGGGATGTTTTTCAAGAATTTGATGCAGTCGGTCTTTGGGCAAAAAATAGAGCGTCAGGTCAGATGCGGCAGTCACCCAATCGGTCTGAAGCGCGCCGTCAATGGCAGAACGTTCTCCAAAGCAGTCGCCTGCTTGAAAGTGGTGTAAAATGAGTTCTTTTCCGTTTGAGTTTAATCGATGCGCCTTCGCGCGACCTTTTTGGATCAAAAATAAACCAGGTGAAAGTTCGTCACCCGAAATCACCAGCGAGTCTTTGGCGTGCTTTACTTGCGAAAGAGACCCAAGAATTTCTTCGGTGATGGTTTCTTCCATGGTCGAGCAGATGGGGCAGTTCAGTTCAGAGGAGTTCAATGACGCTCCAGGTGGGGGTGTTAATTGAGTATCGATGCGACGATCTTATCTTTATAATTGCAGTCGTATAAAAGTACGTGAAATTGAAAGGAATTGCTATGAGCATCAAGTTAAATCCCGGCAAATGGAAATCTGGCCTCGTTCCAGCTTCGTTTGTCATGGCCAGTATTGTTTTTTCGATGACCGCGCTGGCCGCTGTCGACATGAGTCTCGATATTAGTAAACTTCCCGTCGAGGAAGCGAAAGTGACCTACGCACCTGAAGTGCCGCCTGCGATTACTCGTAAAAAACCAGCACGGGTGAAGGTTACACTTGAAACTAAAGAGGTAAAAAAACGCCTGGCTGATGGCGTCGAATACACGTTTTGGACCTTTGGTGGGTCCGTACCGGGTCCGATGATTCGTATTCGCGAGGGTGACTATGTCGACTTTACGCTGGCGAACCACCCTTCTAGCAAAATGCCACACAACATCGATCTCCATGCGGTGACCGGTCAAGGCGGCGGCGCCGAGGGTTCATTCACGGCGCCTGGACACAGTTCGACCTTTTCGTTCCGAGCGTTAAATCCAGGACTCTACATTTACCACTGTGCGACCGCACCTGTCGGTATGCATATCGCAAATGGAATGTACGGGTTGATCTTAGTTGAGTCAGAAAAAGGTTTTCCAAAGGTCGACCGTGAATTCTATGTTCTTCAGAGCGAGTTCTATACGAAGGGTAAGCATGGTCAAAAAGGCCTGCAACCATTCGATATGGAAAAAGCCATCAAGGAACAGCCAGACTACGTTGTCTTCAATGGCTCCGTTGGCGCCCTTACTGGCGACAACGCGATCAAGGCACAGTCGGGAGAAACGATCCGCATTTTCGTCGGTAACGGCGGTCCAAACTTGGTGTCATCCTTCCACGTGATCGGTGAAGTGTTCGACAACGTCTACCAAGACGGCGGAACCAAGATCACTCAGAACAATGTGCAAACGACTTTGGTCCCTGCCGGCGGATCTTCGATCGTGGAGTTCAAAGCCGACACTTCGTCGAACTTGATTCTGGTTGATCATTCCATTTTCCGCGCCTTCAACAAAGGTGCGCTTGGAATGTTGAAAGTTGATGGAGGACATCGCCCAGAAATCTACACAGGTAAAACGGTCGATGCGGTCTACCTTCCCGAGGGAAGTGCGATCCAAACGATTCCGCAGGAAGCAAAGCTGGCAGCAAAGGCCATCACCTTTGAGCAGCGCGTGGCAGCTGGTAAAGTGACATATGCCAATAGCTGTGCGGCTTGTCACCAGGTCAATGGCCAAGGTGTTCCAGGCGCATTCCCACCGCTGGCGAAGGCGGATTTCTTGATGGCGGACAAGAAGCGATCAATCCGCGCGCTTGTTCATGGACTTGAAGGAAAGATTAAAGTGAATGGCGGCGACTACGATGGCGTTATGCCGGCGCTTGGGCTGGACGATGAAGACATCGCCAACGTCCTCACTTACGTGCGTAACTCTTGGGGTAACAAAGGTGATATGGTTAAACCTGGTGAAGTGAAAGCAGAACGAAAGTGATGTGTTTCGCAAAGGCGTTGCGCATTGGTGCTTCGCGATTGACCGCTGCAACTGCCTCTCTGTTTGTTTTCTTGATGAGCATAAACAGTGGGGCGGTAGAACTGAATTCAAATCGTGTTGTCGGTGGCGGCAACGGTGCGAAGTCGGTCACCCCAAAACAGGCAGCCCGGTCAGTTAAAATTTCAGGCGGAGTTTATTCTCCGCTGTTTCGGGAGCCCGACGAAGTAGATCGTCAGATCCCGCCGTTTAAGCTCGACAAGTATGCGGTCACTCGCGCGGAGTTTCAGAACTTCCTCGCCAAGAATCCACACTTTTTGTCGAAAGCGATGGCGGCACGGCTTGCTGACTCCAATTATCTTGAAGGTTGGATTGATGGCCAAGCCCCTGCTGGGACCTCTGATTGGCCGGTGACGTCCGTTTCGTGGTTTGCTGCGCGTGCGTATTGCAAATCGGTGGGTGGACACCTCCCGCGTGTCGATGAATGGGAATTCGCGGCGCGAGCGGAAAAAAAAGAAAATCTACAGCGAATTTTAGATTGGTATTCACAACCCGCAGACGCTCTTCGTCCTGTCAAAGCGCTTAAGCCTGATCCAGCGACGGGACTCGTGGGAATGCATGGAATTGTGTGGGAATGGGTTGAAGACTTTTCGTCAGTGATCGTGCAGGGGGATTCCCGGTCGTCTAACGACACAGACAAAGATCTGTTCTGCGCGGCGGGTGCAATGAAGGCGAAGCGTCCAGAAGAGTATGCCACGTTTATGCGGTTTGCGTTTCGTAGCAGTTTAAAGGCGAAGTCAGCGGCGCGGTCTCTGGGATTTCGCTGTGCTTATGATTGATCAAACCGAGTCCCTCGAAGGACTCTGATTGGAAGAGAAATGAATTTGTTTACTCGTAAAGTCGAAATTGGACTGACTATATGTGCAATTCTTTTTCTGGTCGCACAGCCCGTTGGCGCCCAAGTTCCTGCGCCTGTTAATGCGCAGGCTAGCGCCGCTGAAAAAGAAGATTCGATTTATGTATCCGAAGGAAAATGGGTCAGTCAGTCGAATGTCGAGCGGCGATTTAACGACCTGAAGGGTGTACCGCGTGTCATGACGATGGTCTTTACAAAGTGCCCGTCTGCGTGCCCGATGATTGTCAGTGACATAAAGAGACTCGAAGCTCAATTAAACAAAAAGGCCAAGGCGCAGGTACGGTTCACGCTTTTTTCGTTTGACCCAAAAAATGATCAACCGGAAGCGCTAGCTGCGTTTGCAAAAAAAATGAAGCTTGGACCGCAGTGGGACCTATTTGTTGCAAATGAATCTGATACTAGGGAACTCGCCGCGATCCTTGGTGTTCAATACAAACAAATTCCTTCAGGAGATTTTATTCACACGAACATGATGATCGCCGTCGATAGCGAAGGACGACTACTCGCCCAACGCAATGGTTTTGAAAAACCGGTAGATCCACTCGCAAAAGCGCTCAATCAGGCGACCGGTCGAAAGTGAGCTGGTTGACCAAAAGGTATTGCTGCTCGAAAGGGAGCTAAACATGGGAAGTGTCAAAATAGGTCTTATTTTGGGGTTATTGTTTGGCGGCATCAGAGTTTGGGCACAAACAGATCGGATTCAAATCGGTGGATCGGCCCGAGTACGTGCCGAGTTCAGAGACAACGCAGATTTCAGCAATACAACGGGCGATAAAGTCGATTTTTTCGGATCACGTTTTCGTCTCGACATGAAAGTTCATGCTGTCGAGAAAGTGATTGTCTTTTTACAACCTCAGTATTCAAAAATTTGGGGTGAGCCGGTGTTCGTTCCATCTGGGGTTGCGACCAACACGGCGGCAAATACCAGCGGAGCCACCAAAGATACACCCATCGATATTCATCAAGCCTACATGGCCTACCAGCCGGAAGAATCGTTTTCATTCATATTCGGGCGAAAGGAGCTGAATTACGGAGATGAGCTTCTTGTGGGAGGATTAGGATGGAGCAACTTCGGTCGCTCATTTGATCTTGCTTTAGCCAGCTATAAGCATTCTTACGGAATCGTGGATGTTTTCCACTCAATCGTCATCGACCGAAATACGACGGGTGCTGGCGCGGGGGATCGGGAATTTTCAGGAATTTATGCGTCTAACAAAATCTCTGAAGTGATGGCTCAAGCGGATGCCTACGTTCTATACTCAAGTGAGCCTTCGACCTCACCGTCTTCCACGACGACAGCTTACGGTATCCGGCTTAAGTCACCCGTTGGTCCCTTCGACTACCGTGGCGAAGCGACTTTTGAAAACGTAACTACTACAGAATCCACTGGGGAACGAAGCTACGACATTGAAGCGGGTTATACGCTCGATGCCGCGAACAAGCTTCGTTTCGCGGTCGAGTGGTTTAGCGCGAGTGCCGGGTTTGACCAGCTATTTCCCACGGGTCATAAATGGCTCGGATATGCCGACTTGTTTTCGCGGCGTAATATTCAAGGTTATCGCGCTAAAGTTACGGCCCAGATTTTTTCAAGTTTCGTTGCGGCTGTCGATTACCATCATTTTGAACGTCAAGATGTCGGCCGATCGGCCTATAAGATCAATGGGACATCGGCGTACGGCGTGACCGGTGACAGTGGCACGATCGCCAATGAATATGACATTGTGCTCACTTATATTTTGGACGAGAACTTTACTTTGGAAGGTGGTGCCTCGCTCATTATGCCGAGCGACTATTTAAAGAACAACGGAGCAAGCGACAATGCCTCGTTCTACTATCTACAGGCAGCGACTTCATTTTGAAAACGTACGGTATCTTAGATTTTTTTGCCTCCAGCGAATGCTTTTTCAATCGACCGGTCGAAAGTGAGCTGGTTGACGAATCGGGGATGCCGGTCGTTCATAGCTCCATACAAAGTCGATTGCTGACATTGGTGCTTTGAAGTCGACAGTTTTTCCGGGTGAACTGAATTCCCCTTTTGGCAGCAGGTTTCTTTTAAGTTGGAAGAACGTTGTTTCGACTTGAACAATTACCAGCGGGTCAGAAAAGCTGTGGACCAGCGTTCCGGTAATTTCAAAGGTTCCCTTACCTGCGAGAAAGCGGTCTGGCTTTTGCGGTTCGCCGACGGTGGCTGATGGCTGTTGAATCGATCCCATCTTTTGAGCTTTGCCAAGATCCAGCGTCAAGTTAATTGAATCACCGACATTTTTGCTTTCTAAATACGTAGCTTGCGCCTCTGAAAGTGCTTCGCCCTTTAGTTGGTAAAGTTGCAGTCCACTTAAGATTAGGAACACCGACGAATCAGTAGAGAACCCAACGGTCCCGCGAAGCTGAACCTTTTCACCCAGCACACGGAAATATTCTGGTTCTTTCAATGTCAGTTCTTGAAGGTCGCTCTTTTGGTGAATTTGAACATTCGGCCATTTTAGGTCAATTGCGCCTGCCGGTGGTGCGACTTCGGTTTCAATATTAGCGAGCGAAGCCTTCAGCAGGCGTATTTGCATCTCGGGTGAGAGCTTTGACCGGTTGATGCGAACAAAGAACTTCTCGGTCTGCATGACGAAGTGCGAATCGTCGGTTGTGGCGTGAACGCGGCCCTTGATGTTCGGTACCCTTTCAGCAGAACTTGCGGTTGTGCTGGCTGTGGTCGTCATTGATAAAACTGCGACTGAAGCGACTGTGACTAGCGTACATTTTTTCATCGCGTCCCTCTATTCGATTGAGAATTCAGTTCCCTTAATACAAGGCTGCTCTTGATCGAGGTGCGCAACAATCGTCAGGGGGGGCTGATTTTGAGTCAGAAAACGAGACAATGTACCCCATAGGCTTCGTGCCCCCTTTTAAGTCAGCGAATAGAACTAAAAACGCATAGGATCGCTATATGGGGCAAGACGCCGAAGTTCGACAGCCAGCTTGTCACGGGATATGCGTCAAGGCGCTAGACGGAACAGTGCTGTCACAAAACCTAAAATGTATCGAGATCTGCGGTGATATGCGTGGGCAGATCTGCGGAAAAGGCTGCATGTTAAATCGGGCGGCACATCCAGATTTTCCGGCTGTTGACGAAGGTGTATGCCACTTGAGTGGCATTTGGTCTGACGGACATTTAGTCGACGCCGTACTTATAAATGACGGTGAAAATCTAACGACGTATCTTTTAGACAAGCAATCGACGGTCGATCGGAAGCTTTTTCTATTAAGTCCGTATGGACTTTCAGATGCTGAGAAAAATGTCACGGAACTCCTTTTGGCGGGCCGAACCAATCGCGAAATTGCGACGGCGCTATATATTTCAATGAGTACCGTTCGCACCCATCTCGGCAACATCTACAAAAAAGTGCCGAAGGAAATTCGTATTCTGTTCTTTCGCTAAATCTCCCAGTCATGCGCCTTGAGCCCAGTTGATCCTTTATTTAATGAGAAGCAAGCGAGAGTCTTCGGTTGCTGACACCTCGTGCTCAACGTCTGCTGGAATCTCGAAGTAGCTCCCAGCAGGCATAAGGGTCGTTTCACCTTCTATCGTAAAGCGCACCGTGCCAGTGTGAACAAATAAAAAAGCTGGTGTATTAGTCTTATGCTTATCCAAGGTTTGGCCCTTAACAAAACCAAGGCCAACTACCTTGAATGCACCTGCGTGCAACACCCGAACCACCTTCTGTTTCAGATCTAGCTCTATTTCCCTGTCTAGCATTTTACCCATGATGAACCTCTCTTCGTCTCGGATTTGGTCGAGATATACGTTTATATTGCATTTTTATACGAATGTATATACCGTATTTGTATGAGTGCAAAAGATGACATCTACATTGCAGCAATCGAACTTTTCTCAAAACGAGGTTTTGACGGAGTTTCAATAAGAGATATCGCTACCTTGGCCAATGTGCATTTTGCCAGCATTCGGTATCACTTTGGCGACAAAGAAGACCTATATAATGCCTGTATTTCAAAGCATGGTGAAAGCCGACTTGTATCGGCAAGGCGGTTTTTGAGTGCCGAGCCTAAAAGCTCTGAAGATATGCGACTTCGCCTTGGATATGCGATTGACGATGTTTTTCGAATTCACAATGAGAATCCATTTTTAACAAAGCTGTTACTGGTCGAAGTAGAATCAGCGGATCATCGAGCGGATCTCGTTCTAAAAAAGACAATGGTTGCAATGACAGAAACCTATGCTCAGTTTTTCAAGGTTTGCCAAAAAAAGAAATTTCTTAACAGCAATTTAGATCCGCTTTTTGTGGCGCAGTCGCTGATGGGCATATTGCATCATTTTATGAGAACAGAATCAGTTAGAGAGCGACTTCTTGCTCACAAAAAACTGAAACACAACGAAAGCAAAGAACGTATGGTCGAAAACATAATTACCTTATTTCTTGGAAAGAAATAAAAGAGTGGAGAATCCCGTGAAAACTATTTTTGCCGCCTTAACGATAACACTTTTGTTAAGCAGTACATTTGCCGCCGAAAACCATCACGACCACAACAAGCCCACGTCCGAAGAAAAAAATGTCCATCCAAAAAGCGCATTGGTCCTAAATAGTGGTAAAAAATGGTCGGCCGATCAGGACATGAAAGAAAATATGGAGGCTATTTATAAGCAGTTCGTAATCTTCAATGAGCTATCAAAAACAAAAAAATCCACAAATAAAGACGCCATTCAGCTAAGCGCAGTTATTAACGCTTCGGCCGGAAATATTATAAGTAAGTGCAAAATGGAACCGAAGCAGGATCAGGCTTTTCATGTGATACTTTCCGACTTACTCGCTGTCGCCGCTGATTTAAAAAAACCAGCAAAAGTCGAGCTGGCAATAGAAAGTCTTTCGCGAGCGTTGAAGAACTATACCAAATACTTTGATCATTCTCTTCCAATCTAACTCATCAAACGGAAGGCGCTAAAATGGAAAAGACCGAAACAATGAAAACAAAACGACCAATTTTGATAACCTCGTTATCTATCGTCGCCGCTCTGTTCGGGATTGCTACTGTGAAAGAAGGTGGCACTGTTCTCTTTACGGAGGCGGGCCAGCAAGGCGCTGGAAACTTTGTTCCATTTGTCTTGTGGTTCAATTTTTTTGCCGGGTTTGTATATATCCTTGCTGGTATTATGCTTTTTAAGCTCAAAAGTTGTTCTCGAAAACTTTCAGCTGTGATTGCGATTGCTACGACCATTGTTTTCACGCTTTTGGGAGTCCACATTCTAAATGGGGGCGCATTTGAGTCCAGAACGGTTGTCGCTATGACTCTCCGATCTGGAATTTGGATAGCAATCGCACTTTTAGCATTCAGGGCAGAAGCGCTCAAGCCTGTCGATTGCAAATGCTAGTACGGAGGGAAAAATGAGAGGCTTTCTGGTATTGTTCCCTTTGTTCGTTCATATGAGTACTGCTGTCGCCAACGATCATGTTGAGTCATTGACCCTTGCTGTGGTCGAGCGCCAGGCATTAGATTTATCGTTCAATGCAAAAACGATAAATGCCGAGCTGGAAGCAGCTCGGAATAAAGCTGAGGCTCAGCAGTCTCTTCTCTTTCCGAAACTTTCACTGGATGGAACCTACAAGTTTATTTCGGAAGTTCCCACACTCAAATTTCCGGGAGGTGCGACCACTCCTTTTGGAGACCATCAAAACTATTCCATAGGCCCGACAATAACGTGGAACTTTTTGGATTTTGGCTCAACTAGAAAGCTGGTTGGTGGAGCAGAATCATTGAAAGCTTCAAAAGAAGCTGAGAAGCATTTAATCGAAAGACAAATACTACTCGGAGCTCGCTTAGCTTATTTTAAAATTCAGCTTAGAACCGAGCAGCAAAGGTTAGTGACGGACTCTTTGAAACTTGCAGAGTCTCAATATCGGGACATCCAACGTCGAAAGAATATAGGTTCATCAAATCGGATCGATTTACTTGCGGCACATAAAGAAGTATTAAATTTAAAACTACAATCTCGGCAATTGCAGTCAGATCTCTCTTTGGACTTTCGGGATATTTATGCGCTCATTGGTAAAAATGAATCATCGCATGTTCCGAGCTCAGGCGGCGTAGACCCCATTCAGACTTCTCTAATTACCCTCGGCAATTATGAAGATGCTCATTTTAACGAAAATGCCCTAAGTCAGCATCCTCTCGTAAAAGTACATTCGGCCAACGCGGAATCTCTTCGGTTAATATCAGAAAGTTTAAAAGCAAACGTACTTCCCAAACTATCGCTGTTTTTAAGATCATCAATCGACTATCCAAACGGACCAATTTTAGAAAACATCAATCAGAATACAGTTGGCCTAACCCTAAGTATGCCGCTTTATGAGGGGGGGCGCTCATCGAGTGAAGCCGCTGAAAAGCAGAACTTAGCCGTCGCAAGCGATAGTCGGCGTGAACAAGCTCGAATAGATATCTATCGAGATTGGCAGAAAGCTAAAGACCAACTTAAAGGCCTTCGTGAAAAACGTGAGATTCATGACGACTTAATAAAGGAAAGTGTTGAAAGGGCAAAATTAGTCTATGGGTCGTATCGCACCGGACGATCGAGTTTTTTAGAGGTTCAGAGTGCAAACCTACATGCGCTAGAGGCCAAGGTCCAGGCCACAACCAATGACGTTCAAATTCTAATTCAACTGGCCCATCTGGCAAGTATGTCTGAGGAGCAATAAGAATGACTTCGAAAAAGCCTTTCAATAAAAAACTTTTACTTCCGGTTCCTTTGATTTTGATCGCGATCATTGCTTACTTTTTTCTGGGACGAAAATCAGAGTTTCACTATGTTGGGACCGTCGAAGCCACAAAAACCGACATATCGTCTCGAATTTCTTCCGTAATTTCCTCATTTCCAGCGCGCGAAGGTTCCAGGGTAAAAAAGGGCGACCTCCTTGTTCAGATGGCCTGCGAAGATACTAAGCTCATTCTAGATTCAACAAAAAAAGATTTTGAACGTGCCGAAAGGCTTTTTCGGATTGGGTCCCTGTCTCAGGAAAATTTCGACCACCTCAAAACAAAAAAAGACGAATCCTCTTTGAAAATGGATTGGTGTTCAATTGTCGCTTTGAAAGACACCTCCGTTCTCAACACTTACCGCGAGGAGGGCGAATACGTTAATCCAGGCACCAAGCTGCTCACACTTGTTAATCTGTCTGAGGTCTGGACCGTTATTTATGTTCCCCAGCTTGTTCTTTCTCAGATTTCGATCGGAAAGAAGGTTACTGGATTCCTGCCGGAGTTAAACATGCGTCCTTTTGAGGGCAAAATTTCCTATATTAGTGATGCCGCCGAGTTTACGCCAAAAAACGTTCAAACTCGTGAAGAGCGAACACGATTAGTATTTGGTGTTAAAATAACGTTTGTGAACCCTGATGAGCTACTAAAGCCAGGTATGTCCTTAGAAGTTAAGCTGGAGTAGTGAATGCAACAAAACAGCATTGGCATCAAAGTTTCGAACATCAAAAAAAAACTTGGTATTAACCAGGCCCTCGACGGAATTTCCACAAACTTTTCTGATGGGCTTCTACACGGTGTCATTGGTCCAGAAGGTGCTGGAAAAACAACGCTCCTAAGGACTCTGCTTGGCCTCCTGAAACCAGACCAAGGCGAGATTCAATTTACAAATTACGGCAGTATAATTCAGTACAAAGACATTCGTTCATCAATTGCCTATATGCCACAACAGCAAAGTCTTTACGCTGACCTTTCGGTCTCGGAGCACCTTGATTTTTTCTGCGACCTCTATCAAATCCCAACTGCCATTTATCAAAAACGTCGAGAAGAGCTTTTGCATATTACTCGCCTAGACAAGTTTACTGACCGACCGGCGGGGAAGCTATCCGGCGGGATGTACAAGAAACTTGGCCTGATGTGTGCGTTGCTCCAATCTCCGTCGGCAATTTTATTAGATGAGCCCACAAACGGAGTCGATCCAATAAGTCGACGAGAGTTTTGGGACTTACTTTATCGACTTTCAAAAGAAAAAATACTCATCATTTTCGCCACTGCCTATATGGACGAAGCTGAGCGTTGTGATCGCGTCCATGTTTTGTCGTCGGGGTCTCTAATAGCGGAGGGAACTCCACGTGGTATTCTCGAGCGAGAAAATGTTAAAAATTACGACGCCCTTTTTTTAAAAAAGGCAGCTGAAGGTATGTTGTGAAGAACCTTAGTGCGGTTTCGGTCGATGTATCAGAACTCACGGTAAAATTTGGTGACTTTGTTGCGGTTAACAATATTTCTTTCTCTGTTGGGACAGGCGAAATATTTGGATTTTTAGGAGCTAATGGCGCCGGAAAAACAACAACCATTCGCGTTTTGTGCGGTCTCTTGGTTCCAACCTCAGGCCGGGTTCAAATTTCTGATGTCAGTTTTGAAGAAGGCAGCGAGGCGATGAAATCCAAAGTCGGCTACATGTCGCAAAAATTTACCCTCTACAATGATTTAACGGTCGACGAAAATTTCGCATTTACGGCGAGCCTGAGGAAGCTGCCCAGATTAACCCTAAATAAACGTAAAGACGAACTCCTCGAATTTATCAATTTCTCGAAGCCTACAAACACATTGGTTCGGGATCTTCCAGGTGGAATCAAGCAACAGGTCTCGCTGGCGGCTTCCATTTTGCACGATCCGGAAATTGTATTTCTCGACGAGCCTACTGCCGGCGTAACACCAGCGGCAAGAGCGCGATTCTGGGCGCTTATTCGAAAGCTCTCTGGCAACGGGAAAACCATTTTTGTAACGACTCATTATATGGATGAGGCTGAGCAATGCGGTCGAATCGCTCTTATGCGAGCTGGTGAAATCATTGCGCTTGATAGTCCAGAGAATCTTAAGAGGAATACCTTCCCTGATTCACTCTTCGAACTTGATCCGCGAGGTGTTCTTCCTGAAGACATGTTGAGTCGTCTTCATACCCATGACGCTATTAGCTCTATTGACAGCTATGGGATGCGGTACCACTTAACAATTCGTGATCCAAAAAAATGGGAAGACCTGCGTGAGGACCTTGCAGGCTTTTTTTCAATTCAGGAAATTCAGCCATCACTCGAAGATGTTTTCATTCGCTTGGTTGAGGGAGCGTCGAGATGATTTTTGAGTTCAGCTTAAAACGAGCCCTTTCGATAGCAAAAAAGGAGAAATTCCATATTCTGAGAGACCCATTTACACTGGCGATGGCAACGGTCCTTCCTGTTCTTTTGGTGCTTATCTTTGGTTTGGCTATTGAGTTTAACGTTAAAGATATCGGACTGACCGTACATGATTCGGACCGCACGTTTTCATCGCGAAAGCTTGTAGAGGTTTTCTCAAGCTCACAATATTTTGAAATTTCTCAAAACCAAAGCTCAACAGAAGATGCCATTAAGAATCTCGATTCTGAGCAGTCAAAAGCTATTTTAATCATTGAACCCGAATTCGAGCACAGCCTTCTTTCTGATGGCGGTGCAAAAGTGCAATTTTTTTTAGATGGTGCTGATAATTCCACAGCTGGTGTTATTCTTGGATACCTAGGAGGAATTCAACAAGCAGCAACCCTAAAGCTTACGGGACACGAGGGGCCGTCGTTTTTTCAATTAAAAACTCGGTATCTATTTAATCCCGAGCTCAGCAGTCCCTGGTTTGTCGTGCCAGGATTAGCCGTTGTTGTCATTGCGATTCTCTCAATTCTGTTAACGGCTCTGACGGTCGCGAGAGAGTGGGAAAATGGCTCAATGGAACTTCTGCTTTCGACGCCCGTTCAGCCTCTGGAGATTATCATAGGCAAACTTATACCATATACAATCATAGGCTTGGCCGCTGTTTTACTTGTTGTGACTGTCGCTGTTTTTGGATTTGGAATTCCATTTTCTGGAAGTATCTTCCTGTTTGGGTTCGGAAGTTTTATTTTTCTTATTGCATGTCTTGCCCAAGGGATGCTGATTTCGGTTTTGATCCGTACCCAGCAGCTCTCAATGCAAGTTGCAATGATTACGGGCCTTCTCCCATCGCTTTTACTTTCCGGATTCATTTTCCCAATAGAAAGCATGCCCACGGTGTTCCAGAACTTTACATCTATTCTGCCATCAAAGTGGTTTATGATTATAAGTCGTGGAATATTTTTGAAAGGCGCGGACCTGATCGATCTCAAAGTTCCATTTGTCGGTCTTTTTCTTTTAAGCTCAATTCTGATTGTCGCGGCCACAAGAAAATTCAAGAAGGATCTCGAACCATGAACTTTTCTGCCTTTGCAGCCGTCATTGGTTTTTTGAGAAAAGAATTTTCTCAGGTGCTGCGAGACTCACGGATGCGCATAATTCTTCTGGTGATTCCCGTGATGCAAATGGCGGTCTTTGGACTAGCTATTTCTACAGAAGTAAAAAACATAAAGCTCGGAACCGCCTACAACCCGAATGACACTATATTGAGACGCATTGAAGAAAGAAGCTTTTCTTCAAAATGGTTCATCCCTGCAGTTGGTAGGGGAACTTCTAGTGACGCTAATGCCGACCCCTTAGAGCAAATTCGCTCGGGTCGGGCTGATGTGGTTTTGATATCACCTCCGGGTGGACTGACAAAAGCTATCGAGCGAGGTGAACGCAACGTTCAGCTTTTAATCGATGCATCAAATGTTATCCGTGCGCAAAGTATCGAGCGCTATATGCAATCAATCATCAATGAAGTTCTTCGTGATGATTTTCATTTGTCGGCAAGGACACCTGTTATTTTTGATGTGCGAATTCTCTATAATCCATCTCTTGAGAGTGCGATTTTTATGGTACCTGGGACCCTGGCGATGATTCTATGCATTGTGACAATACTTCTTACGAGCATGTCCATCGCCAGAGAAAAAGAAATGGGCACATTTGAAATGATTATTTCTGCGCCAGTCAAAACCTGGGAGGTCCTTCTTGGGAAGACGATTCCATTTATTGTAATTGGGATGCTCAATGCTGCTTCGGTATTCATTTTTGCTATTTTGGTTTTTAAAGTGCCGATGAAGGGGTTTTACTGGCAACTTGCTATCGCTACATTTTCATTTGTCGTGACGACAGTCAGTATTGGAACACTAATCTCAACATTCGCCAAAAACCAACAGCAGGCGATGATGGGTGGCTTTATCTTTCTACTGCTCTCAAACCTTCTGGCCGGAATCATGTTCCCGATTGATAATATGCCCCTACTTATGAAAGCTGCTGCTTATATGAATCCGATGACCTATTTCGTCAGACTGGTTCGGAATATTATGCTCAAAGGCGGTTCCCCAGACCTTATTTGGAGCTACATTGCGATTTTGGTACTTATGGCAGTGCTGGCCTCGATTGTAAGTTACAAACGATTTCATCATACACTGGACTAGAACGGCCTACCGTATCTCGGCATGAATGTCGAAACTCAGATTGAGTTTTATATTTTCGAATAAGTAGCAAGACTCGGCAGTACTTCGTAAGTAAACTTGGATTTGGCATTGCAAGACCTGTATGCGACCTACGACTTCGCCCCTAGAATGTCGCCGCAATCATCAGAGATTTCGGCATCATTTTAACATTCATTTTCTCACAACGTCTTCGGAGGTCGTTATCATTGAACGCATTTGTAACCATGACAGCAGACGGGTGCTTGAGACCGAAGCGTTCAAGAACGGTGAGTCCAGTGCCGGTCTGTGAATTCAAATTGAAATCGGTAAGCAGGAGGCAGTTGCTTGCAGCTTCACGATTCTGAACCGCCCAAGACGTTGCCGACTCGGCATTGAAGAAGTGTTCGACCACAATGTTTTCATTTGATCGCATGATGCGGTCCTTCCAAATTGAGTGAATAGTTGGGTCGTCGTCTACAATCACGACTGTTGAGTAGCCATTGAACCGCAAATCGCCGCGAAACCAGATCGGGGAAGGCGAAGTCGGTAGCAACAAGGTAGCAGTTGTTCCGACTCCAAAATCTGAATCGAACTCCAGTTTCCCATTCCACGAAGTCAAAGCACGCCGGGCAAAGTGAACGCCGATGCCGGTGCCGTTTGGTTTGTTCCTCGTGAATCCCTTCTCCCCGAGCCTGAGAAGATGATTCTTGGGGATCCCAACACCAAGGTCGGCAATCAAAATCCGAAGAAACGCTGCATCGGAATCTAGTGTTACCTTAATGGCGCTACCTTCAGTAGATGCTTCGAGAGAGTTGTTCAACAGGTTTGAAAGGCTCCGGCGAAGTTCCGCAGAATTCACATCTGCAAACATCAATGTCGCAGCTGGATTTTCGACGGAAGTAATATCGTTTGCTCGATTGGGATGTTGGATTCGTTTTTCATCAATTACCTCACTAAGAAGATCCGCAATCAGTATTGGCTCAGTAGTTGTCGGTTCATCGCCAAATTTTTCTTTTATAGATGAACTCTCGGACATTGCTAGTTTCGAATGATCAGCAATTCCAAGGCCAATTTCGCGAATACGGAGAATTGCCGTTGTGAGAAGCTTTTTCGAATTTGGCGGAAGACCTTCGATCGTCTCTAGCACGGCATTCAGCGTGCTAAGGGGAGACCGAATGTCGTGTGCGACCCGCGCAGCGACCTCGCCCAACAGGATACGATTTCTATTTTCCGCTGCAATTCGCTTCGTTTCGATTTTGCGAATACTCATGAATAGAAAAACTAAAAGTGAGATGAATGCGGCGACCGTCGTGAGGAACGCTCGGGCTAAGAAGTCTGATTGAATCTGGAAGCTCAAGACGAGATCCGGCTGGACGGGAAGCCGATAGTACACTCGTCGAGAAAGAAACCCAAAAATAAGACTTTCAAATTTTCCGACTGCCAGCTTCGCAGGTACAGTTTGGTCGTAGTCTTCACCGAATTCGATGACGGCATTCTGCTTCGACGAGTCGACCAGCTTAATTCCTTTTATGAACTGTGACGAAAGTAGAACGCGCTGATTCTTCGAAATCGATGAAAGTAGATTGCCTTCTTGGATTGCAACGGCCTCGGATTGAAGCCAGCTGCCTGCAATTTCTCGCCCTACCGAGTTCAGGTAATAGTCGAAAACTATGTAGAGGCCACCGGTCAAAATAAAGACCGCGATAGTGAAAAGTCCAGTAGCTCGACGCGGATTAAGAAATTCCGCCGCTTTTACAAACATAACCGCTCCAACTTGCCACCCACAAACTCGGGTTGGCCTACGAAGTAGCACCGATGGACCGTCACGAGTTCAGCCAGAGTGTGTGGTACTTGTGCATCGAAAAGGAGATGAGGAAGCCGTACCTTTCTCGTGCCTTGCGCAGCAACTCGTGTTCGGGCGGCATCCGAGCCCATTTTGGTGTTACCGAAGTAGGCCAGCCGACGTTCGTAAAAGCTCACAGGTTCTATGCGTTCGATGTTCATTTTTCGCAGGGCAAGCGCATGGCGCAGCAGTTCTCCAAGCGCGCGGTACCGGGTTGATTCTGTTTCGGTCTCGACGCCACAAGCCCCGCCCGAGATGACACCGCCATTTTCAATAGATGCAAAATAGAGAATGACCTGATGGTGCGAATCCTGAAGCTGAGGTCGAATCTCAGCTACCGAGGAGATGCGAAGTGCGCGCACAACGTCTAATAGAGCGTCTTCACCGGCAGCGAGGGCGAGTAAATCGACCTCTCGGAACTCATGAATGAAAGAGGTATCGTCCCACCAGTTTGACCATACGAATCGCTCGACGGCCTCGGCCAATGCATTTTGCCTCGCGAACGTCGCAGAGCTTTGGTGAAATTTTTTGGGGTACGCCGCAAATCCGTCAGATCTTGGAGTTTGGCAAATAGGCAATCCCAACGAACGCCCCTCGGCAAAAGCGCGCCGCTCCACAAATTCGACAAGCCCCTTGAGTACCGATCTCTCAGGGTCCCGATCAATTCCCGAGTACACAGTTTCACTTATGATTTTTGAGCTCTGTTCGTCGAAGATGCTCGCGAGTGAACCGCAAGCGAGCGACGCCAATTGTATGTTCTTCGGAACATCAACTTGCTTTCGCAGCGCTTGAATGAATTCAGTCACGGCGGATTGCATCATTGGACCGTAAAAACCTGCCACGGGGCGGGCGATGTGATCGCAAAGTTCAGAAGATAAACTTGGGAATCATTTTTGACGGCAAAAAAGCGTCTTTGGTGTCCGTAGACATTGAAGAGCGATTCTTGAAATAGATATTCATTCGCTGACTTAAAACTGTTCGCTCCATTATCAAGGTTTGCCAATAGCTGCTGGAACTTTGAATCAGACGTCAGTTGTTTTAGTGGCCTGTGTAAATTCGGTGTGAATAGCATCCGAGCATCACCTGCCGGATCAAGCGCCCAGAAGCCCGAGCCCGCATTGAAGAATGCAATCTTTCCATCGGAATACGCATCAGCGAACTCCTTGCGCGTTTTCATGACCTTTGGATTCGAACTTTCGCTTCCAAGTGACTTAAGCGTCTCGGCAACCGCTTTCACAAATGTGGATTCGCGATCTGCTTCGTCGAATGCCCACGGAATCTCGGCTCGAGCAAACTTTGCTTTGCATTCCTTCGCTTCCACATCAGACATCTTGATCGCCGCCTGCATGGCGTCCAGCGGCTCGTATCCTGGTAGGATTTTGGTAAAGATGCTGCCTTCGACCGTTCGCTCCTTTGTCAGATTTTGGAAAGCGTTCCTAAACCGCTCGGCGAAGACCTGACGGCATACTTTGTCACCGAAGGGTGGGACATCCTTGTTTATCAAGATGGCCTCAAAGCGCGAGGCGGGCATGAACTGAATCTTGAGTATAGCGGCGAGATCTTTCATCGCGGCGGGCGAATAGTCCGCTTCGCTTCCGGCTACAACAGTTTTGCTATCGAGTTTACTCGAGCTTGCTGCGAGTTTGCTTGCCGGAATGTAGTCGAACTGGATCGATGGCGGCAATGACTCGTTGGCTTGATTGCCACGTCGAACGAAGGTGATCGAATCCACGCCTTTAGTTGCGATCTTGTAGGGTCCGCTCTCAGGCACTGTCTTACACGCGATCTTGTTCGTCGTTGCATCGACGCAACGCCGAGGAATAATCGAGAAAAGTTCGAGGCAAAAGCGAAACAACGGATGCTCGACTGACTCTGATAGTCGAATCGAGATCTTTTTGCCGTCTATTTTGATTCCTTTTGGGTAACTGCTGAGTGCCGTTTTCGATTTGGACCAGGGACCGACTCCATCGATCGACGACAAGACTGGAAATTTTGGACGGGTGTACGCCATGCGTGACACTGCAAACGCAACATCATCTGCTGTCAGCGGCGTTCCGTCTTCGAATGTGACTCCATTCTTTACTACCCATTCGATCGTTCGTGTCGCGGAATCGTAGCGAAATGATTCAAGCACGCGGCTGGTTAGTTGGTTCGTTTCTGAAGTTTCAAGCGGAGTCGCGTAGATCATTCGAGCAACGGGTAGATTGCTAGTGACATCCGCATCCAGCGGATCGAGCGAGCTGAAAATTCCTGTCTCGGTGATGACGTAGCGGTAGGTCGAGTCCTTTTCGGACGCGCGTGTTTCAATCACGGGTCCTCCGACTCCCAGAACGATCTGCAATATGAAAAATATGAATTTCATCCACTCGTGTTCTTTCAATGTTCTATTTAAAATCTTGGGTGCCGACAACGGCCTCAAACATTTCGACTTCGCGCACGTTTACTTCCGGGCCGACTACGTCACGTAAGCTCTCGATGAGGTCTGGAATGGAGGTTGATGACGCCGCCTCTTCCTTGATTTTTGCATCAAGAAGCGTGTGATTGATTCGGTACCAATTAGGTTTCGTCAGCGGAACGATGACGCCATCCTTAAGAAGTAGTCGAAGTGATTCGACGAGAGGCCGTGATGGCAGAGCGCGGCCGTCCTGTGCATTCGCTTGAGAGATCCCGACGACGCCGATCGCGCCGAGAAAAACGGCCATTGTTCGCTTAAACTGATTGTTCATGTTTTTCGATTCCTTTGATTCCAAGTTTCTTCATGCGTCCATATATTGTCGCGAGGGGAGCCTTCATTCGTTGTCGAACGGCATCGCGCAGTGAACTGCTCTTTGACAGATTTGTATTGATGTAATCGCGTTCACGCTGTTCAAGCCACGAAACGAATTCCGGATAAGTGCAGTCGAATTCACCCGTACGTTTCGGTTCGTGTCCGGCGAAGAACTTGCTGCTGAGATGGGCCGGTTCAATACGACTCGCCGGAACAATCGTCATCAATCGCTCCATCTCATTTTCAAGCTCGCGAATGTTTCCACGCCATGGGTAACTTTCGAGATACCTAAGCGTTTTCACGAGAATCGTTTTTGATTCAGCTTGAAATGCTTTTTGAAAATGAACGACGAGCGGACGAATGTCTTCGGGACGTTCCCGTAAAGGCGGAATCGAGATTTTCACGACGTTCAATCGATAGAATAGGTCTTCACGAAATTTATTTTCTAGAACCGCTTTTTCAAGGTCGATATGAGAGGCGGCGACCACGCGCACATCGACTTTTTCTGCTTTCAGTGCGCCAACAGCCTGAATTTCACCTTCTTGAAGGAAGCGGAGAAGCTTAACCTGAAGTTCGGGTTTCATGTCGCCGATCTCGTCGAGGAAAACAGTTCCACCGTCAGCCAGTTTGAGTTTGCCGATCTTGGTTTTCTCGGCACCTGTGAATGCACCTCGTTCGTGTCCGAACAGATCGCTCTCGATCAGGTTTTCGGCGATAGCACCGACATTGATCGCTACGAATGGTTTCTGCCGGCGACTGGAGTTTTTGTGAATAGCTCTCGCAACGAGTTCCTTGCCAGTTCCCGATTCACCCTGAATCAGAACATTGCAACTCGTCGCCGCGACTTGAAGAACCAGAGTCGCAACATCGGCCATCGCTTGCGACACACCGATCATGTTGATCGATCGAATCAGTTTCGTTCGATCATCGGCCGCTTCGCTCGGTTCGAGAGTCTGGGCAGTGTCTTCAAATTTTTTGCAGAGTTGTTTTACGCGTGACCGGAATTCGGATGGGTCCGTGTCTTTCTCAATGAAGTCTGTGATACCAACGGCATAACTCAGCTTCAGCGTTTCGCGCGACTTGTCTCCCGAGTTCATCACGATCTGAAGATGCGGATTGATTGAAAGCATAAGCTTCGCGACCGAAGCGCCATCTTTGCCGGGCATCGTGAAATCCAAGAGGACGACGGCGTATCCATTCGGCTCGGCGCGAATGAGACGAATCGCTTCGTCGGTGCTGTCGGTGGTTTGAACGATAAGATCCGTTTCGGGTTCGAGAAGAAGCTTTGTCGTCTCGAGCGCCATTCGCTCATCGTCCACCACCAGGATTTTAAAAGGCATCGGCCCTCCTGGAGTTCGGGAATCAATCTTCAAAGGTCCCTTCAGCAACGAATGGACCGGGTGATGGACGCGCTCATGATGTTGACCTAAATGCCCGTGATTACTGGTAACTCGCTACAGTGCTGCTTTTCCGGGCGCAATCGAAATGCGCTGAAGTGTTCGGATTTCCGAACATCGGACATTTCAAGATGTTGGGACGTCGACGATAAGTACCTAATTCTTCAGGCGAAGCGAGAATGTTGGCTTGAATAAAGAGGTGTTCGGATTTGCGAATTCGTTTCATTGGTTTAGACTAAAATGGTGGATCCTAGTGTTGTCTCAGCGAAATTTGGAGTTACCTTTTGTTCGGAATTCCGAACGCCCTAGACACCGGAGTTCGAAGTCATGTCTCCAGACCAATATCTGAACTTGGTGCTCATGAGCCATCCGCCCAACGCCAACACTTTGGCCGCGCGGTTCTTGCTGGATCCGATCATCACGAGTTGGGCGGGTACACACTTAAATTCGATTGTTCAGTCAGGTTCGACGGCCAAGGGCACGTCCGTTAAGGGCGGGTCGGATCTCGATGTGTTCGTGTCTATTAAGGCAAGTTGCCCGGCAAACTTGGGTGTCATCTACTCGACATTAGGCAAAGCACTTACGACGGCTGGATTTTCGACGAGAAAACAAAGAGTCTCTATTGGAGTAACGATCAACGGAATGAGCGTTGATATTACTCCCGGACAGCAGCAGCCGGGCTTCTACAATACGGATCACAGTATTTGGAAGAATCGGCAGTCGACTTGGACAAAAACCAACGTAAACACCCATATTACCACCGTCACGACAAGTTCACGCATCTCCGAAATCAAATTGGCGAAGATCTGGCGAAATTGTCACGGGTTCGATTTTCCTTCGTTCTATCTGGAGCTTGTGGTGATCGAGGCACTTACAAAGTTTTGGGATTCAAGCCTGGAAAGTCGATTTATTCGGATACTTGAGTACATCGCGAACAGATTCCAAAATGCTAGATTTGTTGATCCGGCCAACACTGCGAACACTATTTCAGACGATCTTACGATTGCGGAAAAGGCAGCTGTCGCGAACCGTGCGACCCAGTCGCTGCGAGATTTACAAACAGATTGGAGGCAGGTCATATGGTGAAACCGATTAAGCTGTCCGAACTATTTTTGAACTTACAGTCAGAAATGTCGGCGTCACTTGGAATCATGCAGCTTCAGCATGGACCGACCAAAGGTGATTATACCGAGCTCAACTGGCTCGAGCTTTTGCAGACTTATTTGCCGAAGCGGTACTGCGCCGAAAAAGCGTTTGTGATTGATGCAGAAGGAATGATTTCGGAGGCAATCGATATTGTTGTATTCGACAATCACTTTTCGCCCTTCCTTCTGAACAAACACGGCGTAAAGTTCGTACCTGCGGAGAGCGTGTATGCGGTGTTTGAAGTGAAGCAAGAGATCAGCCCTGAAAACATTCGATATGCGGCGAAGAAGGCGAAATCGGTTAGAAAATTGAAACGCAGTTCGGCGACGATAAATAACGCCGGCACTATCGTTGCTCCGAAAACTCACAGCAAAATTCTTGCTGGAATACTTACGACATTTTCAGCTTGGAATCGGAAAAAATTCGAATCTCATCTCAGGTTGAATGTTGGAAAGCTTAGAGGGGATTCGACTTTGGAGATCGGTTGTTGCTTACGTGCGGGAAGCTTCGCAGTCGAGTCGAACAGTATGACGTTTAACAAAGAGAACAAGGCACTTGTCGGTTTCTTTCTGGATTTGGTTCACGCTCTACAGTTGGTAGGAACCGTTCCTGCTATTGACATCGCAACTTACAAATCTTCTCTGTAGTGCTGCGAAATTTATTTCATCTTTTGTCGCAGGCGCGTTTGTCGAAGATGCTCGGGCAGCCCCAATCGCTCTTCGCGCCGATCAGGGCTTCGTGGCGAACGATTGCAATTTGCTGCCAAAGCCATTTTTGTTGGCCGGTTGAGTAGGCGAGGACGACGATTGTCCAGACGAGAACTATAAGGTCCTTGAGTGCTGAAAGCATAGAAAACTCCCGATTAAATTTTTGATGGGTTGTTTTACGGATCGGAATCGCATTTGGGTCGGCGCGCGTGCGCACAGGCCCGATTTCGGATTCGATCCAAAGAAAAGGCCGACCGAACGACGGTCAGCCGGGATTCGAAACTAAAAATGTGGGTTTTGACGCTAGTGGCGTTTGGAAACGGATGTTACCAACGTGTTACCATCCTGTTACCAACGGACCGAAATGCTGTGAAACAATCTGAAATACTACCTGCGGTTGGTTTGTGTATTCGATTTGGATAAGTATCGGATTCTATTTTTGTTTTTTCGGGTTCCAATTTCACCAAGGAAAATTGGATG